>DAHYUM010000007.1:18203-37347 GCA_027398005.1 bacterium | reverse complement strand
TTAAAAAGATATTAAAATAAATTATCTTAAAATGCCATCCAACTACGGGGTGGCATTTTTATTACCCTCCGCTTTTGTTATTTTAATGCAGGCAAATTGTATTAGTTGCCTGCTTGTCATAATCCCGTATAAATAAATTGTGGAGAAAGAATGAAAAATAAAATAATTCCGGCATTTGTATTGGCGGCTTTAATAATTGCGTTAATGCCATATAAAAATTATTGCCAAACAGTTTACGACAAAAGCAAAATAAGAAAAAAAGTACTGGTTTTAATTTACAATCCGGTAATCGAATCGAAAGGGAATAAAAGACTTACCGAAGTTTACCATTGGAACAATCCGGATAAGCTTATTGAACAATATATTGCCGATGTAAATACCGCCAGCCACGGCATAGTGGAATATAAGGTAGTGGACAAGAAAGTAATTGATGAGTTCCCTGTTCACGTTGACGGATTCCGCTACGATGACGACTCCTTTATGAATGCTTGGGCAACCAAAAAATTCCACGATGCGGGGGGCGATTATAAGAAAATTATTGCGCAGAATAAACCAGAGCAAAGCTGAAATGGTGGAAATAACAATTTCAGCCGAAGCCCTTTTACCCGATACTTCGAACTTCTTATAATATGCCCCTATAACAAGGAATATAAGCCCGGGTATACAGATACTGCCTACCGTAAACCAAATTTCGATAACCGAATTGAAAAAATAGGCAAGAATAATCCCCGAAATTGCCGATACAACCACACCAATACGAGTATAATGAATAATTCTTGTTTCGTCCTTAACCTTCTTCAGCTTAAAAATAATATCGTACCCAATAGTAGTTGCGCTAAGGAAAACGAAACTGTTAAGAGTAGCCAGAATAGTAGCAAACATAGCCGCGTAAAATAATCCTTTCAAACCGGGGCCTAGAATTTTTTCGGCCAAAGCCTGGAACGAAAGCACCGGATTTGCAAGGTTGGGCAAAGCGGCGCGCGCGTATAAACCGGTGGAAGTTGTAAGAAAATCGAAGAAAGCCCAAAGCAAAATTGAAATTAGAATTCCTCTTTTAGCAGTCTTTCCGTTAATTGCGGCATTGGAGCGCTGATGGAAGCCGGGGTCTGTAAAGGTCCATAAGGCTATTAAAAACCAGACAAGCAGATATAACGGCGAAGCGTGGCCGGTTAAAGTTAAATGCCCGGCTGGAAGATTTTTTTCTAAATAAGGCAATCCGCCAAAAGTAAAATAGGCGGCAAGAACAATAAATATAAAACCGGCAAACATTACAAAAAACTGGAAGGAGTTGGTGTAAATATCGGATTTGAATCCCCCTTTAATTAAATACACCGTAGTTGCCGCGGCGGTTAGAATAAGTCCCCATATTATATTAACATTAAAGATAACCGAAATCAGGTATCCAATCATAAGAAGGTAAGGCGCGGGTGAAACAAGAAGAAAGATAAGCACGGTAGCTAATAGACTGGCTGTCCTGCCGTAAATCTTCTCGAATTTTTCAGGAATTGTGAACAAAGAAGTTTTTCTAACCTTTTCAGAAAAGAAGAGGGCAAAAAGGAAAGCGAAAATATAGTATGGCAGCCCCTGTGTAAACCAGCTTAATAAACCGTATTTATACGAAAACTCGCCAACCCCCAGAATGCCCCCGTACCAGGAAGCCACATTGGTAAGCACGAAGAAAAAGAGGCCAACTTTTCTCCCCGATAAAAGATAGTTTTCATGTTCATTATTCTGGAACCTGCGCGGCAGTAAACCAATTACAATTACAGCAGCGAAGAAAAGTAAAATGATAAGGATATCAATAAAGCTCAACGAAGCCATTGTCCCTCACTATGTCATATTCGCGGACTATGAAAGCCAAGCCCCCATTAATTTTTAATTTAACACTATTACCCGCGGCAACATTGCTGGTGCTTTCTCTTTTACCGAATGGAAGGGGAATATTTTTGAGCGGGAATTTGAGTCCTTTGGAAGTGAATTTAGTTTTTTCATCAAAGCCGTAAAGGGAAATAGTTTCCCCCTTTACGGTTTGAAATTCGAACCGGCCCGAATGAGCCGAAAGGATTGATTTCTGATGGACTATCTTAATCCTTATTTTATCATAAAATTTTAAAACAATACCGAGGTTACAGAATGAATGGTCGAGCCTATCCCCCGTTACCCCGGTTAAAATGACTTCGTCAATTTTCTTTTTAATGCAGTATTTAAGGCATTTTTCAACATCGGTATCGTTCTGTCTTTTTACTTGAATAATCTCCGACTTCTCGGAATAATATTTAAGCACCTCATTGCGTGCCGAATCAAAATCGCCGATGATAACATCGGGTGTAAGCCCCAATTTAAATGCGCTGTTGGCGCCGCCGTCGGCGCAAATAAGCATATTATATCCGGCTTTCTTAAAATACCTGAATTCCTTTTTTGCCGGAGGCATACCGTTTGCCAGAATTACTGCTTTTTTCATTAAAGCCCTACTTTTAATCCGAACAATAAATTTCTTTCAGCCGCCGGAAAGAATTCCCCTCCTATAGCATTGGCGGCGTAAAGGTTATCAAATACATTGTTAACCTGAACGAACAGTTTAATATTATTAAAAAATATACTCGGTTGAAAATCGTAGCTTGCGAAAAAATCGGCCGTAAAATAGGGGTCTATTTTATTATCGGCATAGGAGGTAATACCGGGATAAAGTATTCGGTATTCGGCAAGTTTACTGCCGTAATTATCCGAATAGAACTCGCCCACATAGCGGGTCTGAAGCTGAAGAGTAAGCCCTGAGTGCTTAAAGCGTGCAATTCCGCTTAAAATTAAATTGGAAAATCCGCTTACACGGTTCCCCGATAAATCGACCGGGGCAGTAACATCAGCTTGTGAAGAAGGGTCGGTATAACTTACGTATGCCTTTCCTTTATCGATATAATTACTGCTGAAAGAGGAATTAATAATCAGTTCAATTGAATTGACAGGCTTGTACATTGCGGTAAGTTCTATTCCTCTATGGATTGTATTTTCCATATTGCCCGTAATTGGCTGTCCGAAACGGTCCACCTGTCCCTGTTTTACTATTTCATTATTAAAGAACATATAATAAGCATTAGCCGAAAGGGAAATAGTGCCTGAAATATAATTTACTCCCAATTCAAAATCGTTCATAGTTTCGGGCTTTACAAGAGGTTTGGCAAAATCGTATCCGCCCCCCGGCAGGGTTTCAAACTGTGGTACTTCTCCCCCGCTCGATTCGGCCGCGTTGTAATAATTTGTAAGCCTCGGCTCCCTCGATATTCTTGCGAATGAAAAGTAGAAATTGAGGTCGGGTGTGTATTTGTAATTAAGCCCTATCCTTGGGTTGAAGAAGAAATTAGAAACCGAAAAATCGTTATGGACATACATTTCGTTGTAAATTAAATATTTGTTATATGTAAACTGAGTTTCGAGCAGAAGGTTCGTTTTATCGTTTAGCCTGTAATTTTCATTAGCATAAAAAGCATAGATATCTTTACCTGCATTGTACTGATAATAACGGAATTCTTTTGTAATGCCAACAGGCAGATTTTCTCCGTATTCGGGGGAGCCCCAATGAAGCGAACGGTGAATTCTTAATTCGCCCCCTAAAATTAGCTCTCCGTTTGCGTGGGAAATATTAACTCTCGGAATCCAACCCCATTGATTATTTTCTACCATGGCGCGTATAAGAACATTACCCGGATTTTGAGTTACGTTGAAACCATTTTCTTTTGTAAGCCTGAAATAAGTTGAATCCCCCCACGAACCGTCATAATCGAAAAACCCCTGTCCGATAACAAGGAATAAAGCCGAATTAAGTTTGACGCTGTCGCTTAATTTGTATTCGTTCAGCAGTTCAAAATGAGGCTGAGAAAAGTTCTCAATTTCTTCGGGCCTTCTGGGCAATGCGTAGGTATAAGCATTTCCGTCTGTTTCCCAATATGAATAATTCTGCTTTCTCATTTCCCTATCCTTAATTGCAAACTTGGGCAGGCCTGTGTAAGCCAGTCCGTCTGCAACCGGGCCGCCGTAAAAATTGAACTGGGTTGTAAGTTTATCATCGTAACGGACGGCGGAAATATGGTAAGAATTGAAATCGGTCCAGCTTAAATTCCGGTATCCGCTGCTCATAATTTTCGAAAGTTTGGCATATATGGAATATTTGTTCCCTATAAGTCCGCTTGAAAAGGAAGCCGAGTACTTACGGGTATTATATGCCCCTATTGAGGAAGAAAAATCGAATCCAGGTTTATCGGTAAAATTAGAAGTTATAATATTTACAGAGCCCCCAATTGCAGGGTAGCCTACAAGACCGCTTCCGGCCCCTCTCTGAACCTGGATTAATTCGGTGCTTTCGAGAATATCGGGAAAATCGAGCCAGTAAACATTGTGGTCTTCAGGGTCGTTCTGCGGAATTCCGTTTACCGAAACTGAAATTCTTCTTTGGTCGAATCCCCTTATACTCAAGTAATTGTATCCTATTCCGTTCCCGTTCTCTGAATAAAAATTAACCGAAGGCACCGTGCTTAAATACTCCGGTATATCCTGTACGGAATAATCATTCTCTATATCGGCTCTTTTAACCTTTGTAAATGCGGCAGGGGTCTTTCCTTCCTTGGCTATATTCCCTTCCACAAAAACAGTCTGGCTTACAAACGGCTTAGTCTTAAGAGTAATTTTAACCGGGCCGGCCAGGTTTAATGTAGAAACAGGTACGCGGTAACTTTCATACGCGATATGCGAAACAATTAAATAATCGCTCTCATTAAAAGAGCCTTTTAATTCAAATTCCCCATTTTCGCCTGTGGTTGTAATAACCGGTTTGTTCTCAATTCTTACCGTGGCAAACTGAACAGGCTGTCCCTCGCCGCCGGTAATAATTCCTTTTAAGGTTTTGGTTTGAGAATAGATTTGAGTTGATAAAAACAATAGAATAATTAAGTATTTCATTTTTTTACTCCTTTACTATTAAGTTAGGAAATAAAAAAGCCGTTTTAGGAAAAACGGCGAAACACTTAATTATCCTCGTCGTTTCCTACGCTGGCATTATCCAGATCAGGTTCAAGGGTATTATCTCAGCCGCAATACTGATTTTTTGCTGGCACCCCTAACGGCTATTTATAAAAGAACTATTTTTTCTTTTTAGAATGAGGGATAACTATTAAATCCCCCGGTTTTACATCGTCATCTTTCAATCCGCTGGCATTCTTAATTGCTTCTACGGTAACTCCGTTTCTCTTAGCAATTCTCCAGAGCGATTCGCCGTTTTTAACGGTATAATCTTTGCCTGCCGCGGCTTTAGAAGCTTTTTTAGAAGAAGCTTTTGCCGGAGCGCTTGCTTCTTTTTTAGTTGTTGTTTTTACAACAGCTTTTTCAGCTTTCTTTTCGGCTGCTGTTAATTTTTTCCCTTTTGAAGCTGATTTTTTGGGAGTTTCCTTAACCGGAATGTTTATTACATCGCCTGCTTTAATTTTCGATTTTTTTGTAAGGTCGTTAGCCGCAAGCAGTTCTGCAGTTTTAACATTAAATTTCTCTGCAATTTTGCTTATAGCGTCCCCTTTTTTAACGGTATAGCTTGAATAATCAACTTCAGTTTTAGGTGTATTATCGCCTAAAGCTTCTGTTTCATCCGAGTTTAATATTTTAAGACGCTGATTTACTTTAAGCCTATGTGCGTTTGCCTTTGTAAATCCGTTCCAGGCCATCAATTTGTCTTCGCTTATATTAAGCTTAAGCGCTATTGAACCGAATGATTCGTGTCTTTGTACTATATAATATTTGGGCCTGCTTGTGGATTTGCGTGTATTTGCAGCGGCTACTTCTTCGTCAGCTTTAATTGCCGCATCCATCTGGGCCAGGCGCTGGTTCTTTTCTTCCCGGCTTAAATTATCTATTGCCGCAAAAACATCCTTATCATTTTCGGTAACATAAATTTTAATCTTCTGCCCTACGGTAAATGGCTGTTTCTGGTAATATGCTATATTGTTCCAGTTCCTAATGTCGGACTGGCGGACATCGAACAATTTTGCCAGATCTTTCAGGTTATCCTGTTCATCTTTGATAGTGTATTCAACAAGCACTTTTCCTTCGGGTATAATAACGGGCGAAGGATTGTTGTCGTCGTACCCGTTGGAACCTGGGGCTACCTGAACAACTTTGTAAGAAGCATTTGCAACCTTACTGTTCATTTCCTCTTCAAGGTCTGCCGCCGAGCTGTCGTTAATTGCTACAAATGAATTGTCGCCTTTAAAACGGATAGGAATTTTTAAGCGGGTACCTCTGTAAATTTTAGATCTTGTTCTCAATCCGTTGAAACTTGCAAGCCTGTCAACTGAAATGCCCTGGTCGGCCGCAATACTGCGTAAAGTTTCTCTATTGCTCTTAACGGTGTAGTAATCGAACCGGAGTTTAATATCATCAGGAATATTTTTAAAGTTTTCGGCAAAAGTATCGTAGGTTTTTGCAGGTACTTTAAGGTCGAAACCGCCGTATTCTTTAGGAGGCGTGCAGAACTGGACTAGCGAAGGGTTCATTTCGGCTAGTGTTTCGGTGCTTATACCTGCGCATTTTGCCAGAACACTTAAATCAATTGCTTCGTTAACATGGAATATTTTATAATCAAAGGGTTTTTCATACTGAATGCTGTCAAATCCATATGCTTTCGGATTTGAAGCAATAAGGAATGTAGCTACATACTGAGGAATATATCCTTTAGTTTCGCGTGGTAAATATTTTTTTAGCACCCAGAAATCGGTTGAGCCCCCCGCTCTTCTAATTGCTTTTCTAACTCTTCCTTCGCCGCTGTTATATGCCGCAAGAGCAAGGTACCAGTCGCCAAGCGAAGCGTGAAGGTCCCTTAAATGCCTTGCCGCCGCTCTGGTTGCAAGTTCAGGGTCTCTTCTTTCATCAACATAAAAGTTTACTTTAAGGTCGTACAGGCTAGCGGTTCCTTTAATAAACTGCCAAAGGCCAACAGCCTTAGCTTTAGAACGGATAACGGGATCGAGGCCGCTTTCGGGTACGCTTAAGAACATCATTTCGTGAGGCACTTTCTCTTCGGCAAATATTCTGGCGAATAATGGGAAATAACGTCCCGATCTTTCAAGGCATCTTGCCATAAAATCGTGATACCTGCCTGTAAAGAGGGCTAACTGATTTTCTACATACTGGTTAACTTCAAAATTCAAATCGCCGATTTTAATTAATTCTTTCGGTTTTCCGGTATCGGCAATTTCAGTCGAATCGGAAGAATCAATCGCCTCGTCATCGGCATTTTCAGGAATATCCTTGTTTAACCAGATATCCATAGCCGCTAATGAAGCGTCTTCAGGCAATTCGGGCAAGCTGGTTATGAAGCTTCTATAATCTTCTTCTACCGATTTTTCCAATTCAGCATAATTTTCATTGGAATCTGCTTCGGGATAATAGCTCAATTTATCGAGTATGGTTCTGGATGTTTCAAAAGCATCCAGAGTTTCTTTCTTTAAGCCCAGTTTTTGTTTGTATAAAGCGTCAATATAAGCCTGGCGGGCACTTTCGAGAAGCGATGCAATCTCGGCAGCTCCGTCTACCGCTTTAACACTGTCTTTTTCGACTATTGGATTAAACTTCTGTGTAGAAGTTATTGAACCGCAAGAATTGAGTAATAATGCAGAACATAGTAATACGCCCGGTAGAATTATTTTTTTCAATAGAACTCCATAATAGTGAAACCTTGTTGCAATATAATAACTTACAGTTTTTTTTTCAAGAAGTTTATTAAAATATTTTCTTAAAATTAGTTAATGTTTCAAAATACGATTATAACGGAATATTACAGTGTTTCTTCTTTGGATTATTATCGACCTTAGTTTTTAATAGTTGAAACGCCCCTATTATCTTCTGCCTTGTTTCGCTCGGCTTAATTACTTCATCTACATAGCCCCTTTCTGCGGCAATGTAGGGGTTAGCAAACTTATCGATATAGTCATTTAACAGCTGATTAAGCTTTTCCTCATGGTTTTCGGCTGAAGCTATTTCTTTCTTGAAAATAATTTCCACTGCGCCTTTAGGCCCCATAACTGCAATTTCAGCCGATGGCCATGCAAAATTGAAATCGCCCCTTACATGCTTTGAATTCATTACATCGTATGCGCCCCCGTACGCTTTTCTAGTGATTACTGTCACTTTCGGAACAGTAGCCTCGCAGAAAGCAAAAAGAAGCTTTGAGCCGTGCCTTATAATACCGTTCCATTCCTGAGCCGTTCCGGGTAAGAATCCGGGTACGTCTTCCATCACAAGAAGAGGAATATTAAAGGCATCGCAGAAACGCACAAAGCGGGCCCCTTTAACAGAGGCATTTATATCGAGCACCCCTGCCAATATTGCTGGCTGGTTTGCTACAACTCCAACGGGCATTCCGCCAACCCTTCCGAATCCTACAATAAGGTTCTGTGCGTAATGCTTATGTACTTCAAGAAAATCCCCCGAATCTAAAATCTGTTTCAGTACATTATGCATATCATAAGGCTTATTCGGATTATCGGGCATCAGGGTATCCAGTTCGGGCCTTAATAAATCCTCGCTGAAATCGAAATTTACTTCGGGCGGAGTATCTTTCCAGTTAAGGGGAAGGAAATCTATAAGTTTTCTAAGGTTATCCAGAACCTCCAGTTCGCTGTCGAACGAAAAATGAGCCACACCGCTTTTAACCGAATGGGTTTCGGCACCGCCAAGGTCCTCGAAACTTACTTCTTCGTGAGTAACAGTTTTAACTACGTTGGGGCCGGTTACAAACATGTGCGACGTGTTCCGCACCATAAAAATAAAATCGGTAATAGCCGGCGAATAAACCGCGCCACCGGCGCACGGCCCTAATATTGCGGAAATTTGAGGTACTACCCCCGAAGCGAGCGTATTTTTTAAAAATATGTCGGCATAACCGCCAAGACTAACAACCCCCTCCTGAATTCTTGCGCCGCCCGAATCGTTCAGCCCGATTACAGGCACACCTATTTTAAGAGCGGTATCCATTATTTTGCATATCTTTTCGGCATGGGCTTCCGATAATGAACCCCCTAAAACGGTAAAATCCTGGCTGAATATTGCAACAGGCCTTTTATTAATGCGCGCGAAACCGGTAACAACGCCGTCCCCTAAAAATTTCTGCTGTTCAAGCCCGAAATCGGTAGAACGGTGTTTAACAAACATATCAATTTCCTGAAAGCTTCCTTCATCTACAAGAAGTGAAATTCTTTCCCTTGCAGTAAGTTTCCCTTTAGCATGCTGGGATACAATTTTATCCGATCCACCGCCAAGCTTGGCTTCTTCCCTAAGCTGGTCCAGTTTAAGGTATTTGTTTTCCATATTAGTCCTTAATTAAAGAAAGATTCATTACCCTATTGGTTACTAATTGCCCTAAAAAGAAGCAATCTTTTTCATGTAATCATCAAACTGGGGGCTTTTAAGGAATGCAGTTTTTCTCTCATGCCGCGGGTCAATTTCAAGTTCGCCCCTTATTTTTAGGGGAACTGAATTCATAACCAATACCCTATCCGAAAGGAGGAGTGCGTCTTCTGCTTCAGAGAATGCGAAAAGGAATGAGATGTTCTTTTTCACAGCAATACGGCGCAATACTCTAATGATTTTTTCCTTAATTCCTTCAGAAAACGAGGTAAACTCTGCATCGGCAACAATCAGATCGGCGCCCGAAAGAAGAGCCATTCCAATTGTAATCAGGAATCTGAATCCAATGCTCTCATTATCGGGACGGTGATGTTCATACCCTTCTAAACCTGTTAATTTGATGATTTCTTCAATCAGCTCCTGTTTTTCTGAAACAAGGCTGAGGTTTTCTTTTACATTGAACCATGGTAATGATGATGAAGCGGAGGGAATAAAAACTGCTTTTTTATGCGGGGATAAAATAACTTCACCCCCCGTTTCCTTTTCAATTCCGGAAACGATTTTAAGAAGTGTGGTCTTGCCCGATTTTTTAGGGGCAATTATAGAGGTTATTTTGCCTTCGGGTATTTCGAACGAAATACCATCAAAAAGATTTATGCTGAAACCTGATTCACCGGAAATTTTTTTTGAAAGATTTTTTGCTATCAAATCTGCCCCTCTTCCTTTTCCCAATGAATTAATTTTGAATATAAATAATCAATCAGTTTGCTTGCACCGTAAATAATTACCGAAATTATAATTGCCGCGGCAATAAGCCCCGCTAAATCCCTGTAGGCAAGCATCCTGTTATATACATGCCCTATTCCTTCAACATTGGCAATGTATTCAAATATCAATACAACAACCCATATATAAAAATTTACTCTTTTCAGAAACCGCAGCATTGCATCTTTTGCCGAATTCCATAATATTTTAGAGACAATTGTGTTTTCCTTTACTCCTAAGCCGGCGGCAAAAACAATATAATCCTCTTTTACGTTATCCAGTTCATTAAGAAAATGGTTTATCATTAATGCCGAGGCGGCTATTACGGCAAATGCAAATTCGGCATAGTAGCTTCCGGTAAACCAGTAATCGAATAAAACCGCATATAGGAAAGCCGGGAAATACTTAAATATTTTAAATGCCGATATTATCTGCCTATGCGAAAAATATATACTGCTTAACACCCCTTTTAATAGGTACACAATTCCATATGCAGCTGCCATTGCCAGATAAACTACCGATACAGTTACTGCAAGCGAGAATAATAAATTATAATCACTCCATATAGATATGAAAGACTCGGCAAGCATTGCTGGCATAGGGAGTACTTTATTGGCCGGTAAAATAAACTGGAAGAGACAGATATAAATTAACAGCAATACCAGTACAAATTTGGCCAAAAACCTTATCTCTTCTTTCCTTGTAAAGGGGTATTTTAACATCTTTCCCAAATTTTATTTTTCAATATATCGAAAGCATTTAATAAATGAAATACTACCCTAAAAAGGGATTATTATTTTTTTCGTGCCCTATTGTGCTTGTTTCGCCATGCCCCGGATATATGACCACATCATCAGGAAGCAGGAAGAGCTTTATCTTTATAGAGGTCATTAAATCGCTGAAATTGCCTCCCCATAAATCAGTCCTTCCTATCCCTTCGTTAAACAGGGTATCTCCCGTAAAACAGATTTTTTCATTCTCTACATAAACGCAGTACCCGTCCGGCGTATGGCCCGGCGTAGAAATAAACTTAATTTCATTTTCGCCTAATTTAATTTGAAGCGATTCTGTGATAAAAGAATCGGGCATTGGAGAAGGTTTTAGCGTAACCCCGAATTCCGATGCCTGTTCAACCATCAGATCGAAAAGGAACAGATCCCCGCGCGGAGCTAAAAATTCCGCGTTAAAATTCCCTTTTACATACGCATTGCCGAAAATATGGTCGATATGGCAATGTGTATTAATAATATACTTCAGCTTTAGGTTTTTCCCTTCAATAAATTCTTTTAATTCCGTTTCTTCTTCGGGCAGAGAACAGCCCGGGTCAATAATTAATGCTTCAAGGGTAGCTTCATCCCATACGATAAATGTATTTTCGCCGAATACATTAAATACCATAGTTTCTATCTTCATCCAGAATTATTTCCTTTCAAAATTAGTTTTAATCCTGCCGAACATTTTGCCTGTATATGAAGAATAGTTATCCTTCATCTCCTCAATCGAATCGCCGCCGAATTTTTCAATCATAAATTTAGCAATGCTCCATGCGAGCATGGCCTCTGCAATTACTGCGCATGCCGGAACGGCAGTAAAATCGCTCCTTTCCCGTCTCGCATCTGTTTTTTTCATTGTAGAAAGGTCAACCGTGGCAATAGGGCTCATTAATGTTGCAATCGGTTTCATAGCGCCCCTTACAATAATTGGCATACCGTTCGATATTCCCCCCTCAATTCCTCCGTAATGGTTTGTTCTTCTTTTCAGATTGGTCTTGTCTTTTATTATCTCATCATGAATTTCTGAGCCGAAAAGCCCTGCGCCTTCGAATGCATTCCCAATTTCAAGCCCCTTAACCGCATTTATCGAAATTATTCCCTGCGCAATATCGGCATCAAGCCTTCTATCGTACTGCATAAAACTGCCTAAACCTGCAGGAACTCCGGTTGCCACCGCTATAAATGTTCCACCTAGTGTATCCCCTTTTTTCTTAGCCGTTTTAATCTTTCTTATTATCCTTTCTTCCTGCGCTCTTTCCAGAACCCTTACACTGCTTTTATCGGCAAGGTTAGAAAGGGTTAATGCATTAAAACCCGATTTACTATTGTTTTCGAGAAGATTGGAATAGAAATTCTCTTTAGGATAAATTCCCCCTATGCTTTCCACATAGCTTCCAACGTTTATTCCAAACTCTGCAAGAAGCATTTTTGCAATTGCCCCTGCCGCAACGCGGGATGCAGTCTCCCTGGCGCTTGAACGTTCAATAGAATTGCGTATATCATCCAAATTATATTTAGATACTCCCGTCAAATCGGCATGTCCGGGACGGGGAATTGAAATTATTTCAAAGAGCAGTTCATTCTCCTTCGTATCAAGAAGATCCTGCCAGTTCTGCCAGTCGTTATTTCTAATCAGAAGGGCAATAGGACTGCCGATTGTTTTGGCAAACCTTACACCGGATAGTATTTCTGCACTATCCGATTCAATTTTCATTCTCATTCCCCTTCCGTAACCGGCCTGCCTCCGTTTAAGCTCATTATTAATGCTTTCTTCTGTTACATTCAGGTTTGAAGGGAAACCGTCTACTATAACATTAAGCGCCTTGCCGTGCGATTCGCCCGCGGTTAAAAAACGTATCATTTCCGTTTCTTTTAATTATTAATGATATGCAAATATAAAAAAAGCGCTCATAAAAATATGAGCGCTTTTGAGGTGGTAAGTGAATTTATTTATTCGGAACACTAAGACCAACAATTCTGGTTCTGCCTGTTTTATCGGCAACTTTAAGCAGTACGGCGCCCCCTTTCTTGCTGTCAACTATCTTTTTCAGTTCATCTACATTCGTAATCTGTTTCCTGTCAGCCTGAATAATTACAAGTCCGGTACCTAATCCCTGGTCTTCGGCTATGCTGTATCTGTCAACCTGTTTAATTACAACGCCGTTCTTAACATTCAAGGCCTTCAATTCGTCTTCGCTTAAATTTTCAACCGTCATACCGATGCTGTTGAAATCCACCTGATCGTTAGAAACCTTCTCGCCTGCCGTATTTGATTTCTTAGGCAAAACTTTATCCAGGCTTGTACCTTCATCTTCTCTCGGTTTAAGGGTAACGTATTTTTCCATTTCCTTACCGTCTCTAATAAAGGTTACTTTAATCTGGTCGCCTGCGCGTTTTGTGGCAATGTAGGTCTGTAATTCATTCGGCTGGTCAACTTCTTTCGAATCGATTTTAATAATTACGTCCCCTTCCTTAAGTCCGGCTTTTTCTCCTGCTCCGCCGGCTACAATATCCTGTACCAGTACGCCATTCGCGTTCTTAAGCCCCATTGCGGTAGCAGTCTGCTCATCCAGAGCGCTTATATTTACGCCAATGTAGCCGCGTGTAATTTTTCCGTGTGCAATAAGGTCTTTTGCAACTGCCTTGGCAAGATTTATAGGTATTGCAAATCCGTAACCAATGTAGCTCTGCGTCATTCCGTTTGTGGCAATTGCGGCATTAATGCCTATAACGGCTCCGTTAAGGTCAACTAAAGCGCCGCCGCTGTTGCCCGGGTTAATAGCCGCATCAGTTTGAATGTAATTTTCAATCGAGTTATTGGTACCGTCCGAAGACATCATGTTAAGGTTGCGTCCTTCGGCGCTTATAATACCCGCTGTTACGGTCGATGTTAAAGCAAGCGGGTTGCCAATTGCCATTACCCACTGCCCTACCTTAATATTATCGGAATTACCAAGGTAAGCTTCGTCAAGCCCGCTGGCGTCAATTTTAATAACCGCAATATCAGTAGTCGGGTCTGTGCCTACTATAGTAGCATCATATTTTTTCTTATTTACTAAATAAACGGTAATTTTTTTTGCATCCTTAACAACGTGGTTATTTGTAATAATATAACCGTCGTCCGAAATAATAACGCCGCTTCCGCCGCCTCTCATTTCGTTGTAGCCGCTGTTATCGTCGTTAGGGCTGTTGTGGAAGAATGGGAACTGATCGAAGAAATCGTGATACGGATTTCTTACCTTCGAAATTACTTCAATCTGAACGATTGAAGGGGTTACCTTATCGGCAACATTTATAAAAGCATCGTTAAATGCCATTGCATCGGGACTAACTTTAGATACAGGCGGATTAGGGCTGCCGATTTGGATATCAGCATAATTCGGGCGGACCCAACCGAATCCGGATACTAAAACGCCTCCGAATACCACACCGGCAAATATGAGAGAGAGTGCAGCCAGAAAACCTTTGCGTTTCATTTTAATACCTCCATTTATGTTTTCTTAAAACTAATAAGTATGTAATGATTTAATTCCTTTGAATTCTTCGATATGAAGCGAGACATATTTTTCTAGGAAAATAATTATTTTGTCCAATGTCTTCATATCTGCCTGAACTCCATTTCTTTTGTTGTTTAGACAAATAAGATTTTGCAAAAGTTCCTGCCCGAATTCAAAAAATATTACATGGTTCTCTTTGCAGGTATTACAGACTATCCCTTTTTGAAAGCTGTAGGAGGCTCCTTCTGCCCCGTTGAACTCCCTTCCGCAGTCGCTGCATCTTTCGGTTTCTATTCCGTATCCAATCTCTTTAAGAAGGAAAAGAAAGAAACGGATGAATAAAATTTTAGGGTTTTCCCCCGGGTCATTCATAAGGGAGAGCATTTTCTTTACCCCCCGGTAAAGCCTCAGGTTAGGGTCATGTTCCGGAATAAGAGAAAAAATCAGCTCGGCTACCCCCGAAGCGAACTTAATCCTTTCCAAATCATCCTTAATTAACGTAGGGGATAGAATAAGGTCGGCCTGGGTTACAAGTTGAATTTCGCGTGTTTCTTTATTGTGTAAAACAATCTGGACTGTATTAAGGGGGTCAATAATCATCCCGATTTTGGATTTTGAAGCTCTGCCCCCCTTTATAATTACAGAAAGCCTTCCCAGCTCCTCGGTATAGAGAGAAGCAATCTTGCTGGTATCGCCATAGTTCAGTTTGCGCAGAACTATGGCTTCGGTTTTTAAAAGCTGAGCCATTTAAAATTTATAAGGAGGCAGGTGCAGCCCCTTTTCAGTTATAATGCCTGTAATAAATTCCGCAGGGGTAACGTCGAATGCCGGGGAATAAACATCATACTCCTCTTTTGTAATAAGATGGCTTCCGAAACGGTTAATTTCCTTTTTATCCCTAAGCTCAATTTTAATCCGGCTTCCATCCTCACAGCCGGTATCAATTGTTGTTGTAGGGGCGGCAATGTAAAAAGGTATATTATGCATTTTACAAAGGGCCGCAAGGGAATAGGTACCAATTTTATTTGCCGAATCGCCGTTAAGTGCAATCCTGTCGGCCCCAGTAACGGCAATATCAATTTTACCCTGCTGCATAAGGTATCCGGCGGTTGAATCGGAATTAATAGCGAAAGGGATTCCCGCTTTTTCCAATTCGAAGGCGGTAAGCCTGGAACCCTGATTGAGAGGGCGTGTCTCATCGGCATAGACAAATTCCACAAGACCTTTCTTGAATCCGTGTCTGATAACATTAAATGCGGTTCCATCCCCTGCGGTTGCAAGGGCTCCGGTATTACAGTGTGTTATTACAACAGATTTTTTTTTGAAAATTTCAATTCCTTTCTTACCAATCATATCGCATTTTTCGCTGTCGGCGCGGTGAATTTCGCGCGCGCGTTCAATAAGGGAAAGATACGGGCTTGAGCCCTTTTCCGGAGCGGAATAGAAGACTTCCTTAATCTGGTTAAGAGCCCAAAAAAGGTTTACAGCAGTAGGCCTTGTTCTATGGAGCCTTTCGTAGGCTTTTTCAAACTCAGCTTCAAAATTGTCTAATTTATTTTTTACCGAGAATGCAAGCGCGTAAGCAGCGGAAACGCCTATGGCAGGCGCTCCCCGTATTTCGAGCCTTTCAATTGCCTCGGCAATGCGGGCATAATTATCGGTAATTATATATTCTTCTGCCAGCGGCAGTTTAACCTGATTGATAAACTTGAGTTTATCGTCTATGTATTCTAAATTTTTAAAATCAGCCATTGTCATCAAAACGGGAAAGTTCGCGGAATTCAATAAATCTGTCTTTTATCTGCAGGTGGTTAAGGCTTTCCAGCCCCTGAGTGCTGAATTTTTCAACACAGAAAGAGGCCATCGAACTGCCGTATATTACAGCACGTTTAAGGTTTTCGAAACTTAAATCCCTTGTTTTATGAAGATATCCGGTAAAGCCTCCTGCAAAGGCGTCCCCTGCGCCTGTCGGGTCAAAAATATTTTCAAGCGGATAGGCGGGAGCTGAGAAAATGGTATCTCCCCCGAATAGAAGCGCCCCATGTTCCCCTTTCTTAATAATTAAATATTTAGGCCCCATTTTCATTATCATATTGGCGGCTTTAATAAGGTTAGGTTCATTTGCAAGAAGCCTTGCCTCCGAATCGTTAATTATTAAAACGTCAACTCTTTTCAATACCTTAAGAAGGTCGTTTTTCATTCCTTCAATCCAGAAATTCATTGTATCGCATACAACAAATTCGGCCCCTTCTAGCTGGTCTAAAACGTGCGACTGCAAAGTAGGTGCAATGTTGCCAAGAATAACATAGCTGTCCTTTTTCCATCTTTCGGGAATTTCAGGCTGAAAATTTTCAAACACATTTAAATCGGTAAAAAGAGTATCCCGTACATTCAGGTCGTAACGGTATTTGCACCCGTAGCGGAATGTCTTGCCCCCATCAACAACCTGAAGTCCATCCAGCTGAACGCCGTGGCTTTCGAGCATGTTAATGTATTCCTTAGGGAAATCGTCCCCTACAACGCCTACCAGATGAAGCGGTCCGGTAAAATAGCTTGCCGCAAGTGTAATGTAAGTTGAAGAACCGCCTAGAGCATTTTCAATTTTGCTGAAAGGCGTTTCTATGTTGTCTAAAACGATTGAACCGATTACTAATAAGCCCAAAATAGTCTCCCAATGATTATTATTATATTCTTAAAATTGTAAAAAAGAAGAGGAAAAAACAAAAATATATTTCCCCTTTTTAAAAAGAGGTCCGATTATGATAAACCTTTATTTCAAATCTGTTATTTCGACTAAATCGAGATCATTTTTCCGGTTTAGATAGTAATCGCGCAGAATATCAACCGATTTTTTCTGCCCTTCCCAAACCAGCAGATTCCGGCACTCTTCATACAGGCACCATTTAAATTCAGAATGTTCCTCCGAAATTACCACTTTGGCATTGCTGTTTACCCAGGCGGCGAATACAGGAATGAAATTCAGCTCGTCCGAAGAGGCTGAATAAAAAGAATTCACATTAGGAACAGCCCAAAGATGCAATACATCCAATCCTGTTTCCTCTTTAATTTCCCTTAAGGCGGTTTGGTATGCTTTTTCATCTTTTTCTATCCTGCCCGAGACCATCTGCCACAAACCGGGATAAATTTCCTTTTCCCCCCTTTTAAGAAGAAGGAATTCCATTTCCCCCTGCACAATCCTAAAGAGGTGAACTTCTACCATCTGCGAAATTATGTTCATATTAACTCCTGTATTAAAAAAATGCCCTTGCCTCTGCGCGCAGGGAATGTATTACTCCGCTGCTCCCCAGAATGCGGCCGTCGTAATTTATTGTAGCCGAAAAGTTCGCCGCAAGCCGGTAATCGAAATAGAAGCGCCAGAAATAGTTTTTACCAATCTGGTTTCCGTTGGTTACTTCGTAAGGAATAAAATTAGAATTGTTGACCGTATATTCGTCCCTTTCCAGTTCAATTCTTAGCCTGCCAACCCCTACAAAAGAAAAATTCATTTTCAAAAGCTGAGTGTTTGAATATATTTCGGTAGGCACAACCGGGTAGCTATCCACAATTTTGCCTGCGGCTAATTTAAGTCCTGCTTCAATATTATTTTCGGGGCGGTACGAAAATTCGCTCGCAATCTCATTTTCATTCAGCTCGCGCGACCGGTTATTGGGTGTCTGCGATGAGTAATTATCATTTTTGAATGAATAATCGGTCTGGTTGGATATTTCCTCAACCATCTGGAACCTTATTCTAATACTCTTTTCGTTTGAAAATCCCTTTTCAATTCCTGCGGCATATTGCGCAAGGCTCCGTTTCTGTGCAAAACGGGTGCGGATTGAAAATTCCCGGTCGTTTTTTAAAATGTATAAATCCTGCTGTAAGAAATTAGAGCCGTTGATAGTAGTGGAATCGTTCAGGAACTTTGAAAGATGGAGTAGGTATATATCGCCGGTTGAAGAAGTCTTGCTGTTCTCTTCAATACGGATAAATGTTTCTGTGGAAATGGATTTTAATGCTTTCGAAAAAAGATTATCCCCCTTGAATACTTTTGCGAAATCAATATTCCACCGGGATGAAGTCTTAAGGTCCACAACCGGAAACAACTGGTCGGTAGGCAGAAGGACTACAATAAACTCCCCGTCATATGCGGTAAGTTCAAAATCGGCTTCATCGGCAATTCCATTCTTGTTTACATCCCCCAGGTATTTATAATTACCGGTTCCTTTGGCAACCTTAACAAAAACTTTCTGCTGTTTAGCCGATTGCTCCGTAGCGGCTTCGTAATAAAGGTCACCCGTAATAAAACTGCCGAAAAAGTTGAACCGGCTTTGCGAAAAAATTAAAAATGTTTCGTTATTGCCGAATCCTTTCTGTTTAAATTCTTCGGTGTAGTTTTTGTTGCGCAGAGTAAGGTTAAGTGTAGTAGAAAATTCTGGAATTAAATTAAAGCCTAAACGGATTGAACGAAGGAAAGCATCCGATTGCTTTTTCATTATGCCGTTAAGTGGAAACGATTCCTGTCTGAATGAAACCTGCGTCCTCAGGTCGAATCCTTTTACTTTGGCAAGCTCGAGATAAGGGGCCGTTTCAATATAATTAAGCGATGTGGCGTATAAAGAATCGGCACTTGAAGGTTTATCCTCTTTATTCTCATAAAGGAATTCGATGCCCGGCCTTATAAACCCTAATGTATAATAGGCCTTTCCGTTTTCTTTTATCCAATCC
>DAHYUM010000007.1:0-18193 GCA_027398005.1 bacterium | reverse complement strand
ATTTCAATAGCACATTATCTGTTTTTACATAGTCTATGTTGTACTCTGCCGCATATAGCGAAGGAGAGCTTAATCTCAACCCTGTAACATAACGGTCCGACCTGAAACTATCCCCTTTTTTAAGCATTCCGTATTTTGAATTGAGGGATACTTCGGCAGCCGGAGAATAATTCAAATTTATTTCCCTCAATTCTTCATCCGCGCTTACAACAGAATTAAGGTTATAATCCCTGTTAAATTCAACCGGATTAATCCTGTCGAACGGTGTATAATTGTTCTGAAGGTACCTTTCGCGTATGTTAAATGAAATTTTACCGAGCTCATTATTAAATAATATAAGGGGCACGGTATTTAAACCGAAACTGAAATTACCTGCGAATCCACTTAAGGAATTATCCTGCGAGGCAAACCTGTTAGCGGTATAATCGCTGCCGGCAAGCTCTATGTTAAGCAGTGTATTTTTTAACAGCGCTGACTCAATAATTAAATTAGCATTCTGCTTTAATTCGGGGAGCGGAAGATATTTTAATGGAAGATAAGAGCCCATGCCCGGCCCGGCATATTTATAATTGCTCAATGTTTCCCTAATATAATCCCCTTTGCCATCCCCCACATAGGTAAAAACAATATTATAAATGGCATTTGCCGAAGCAGGAGAATAAATATAATATGTTAAACTGTTTCCATTAATTAGCGTATCCGATTTTATATAGCTCCCCCTTACAGCCCCGGTTGAATCGGGGGGTGCTACCGTAACTCCGCTTACTACCGCTTTGCTCCTGTCGTTGCCCGCCTGCTGAAGTATATTCTTTTCCTCGTCTGTAAGGGTATAATCGATTAAATTACCCTGGTCGTCCCCTTCCCTGTAATAATTAAAGGCAAGCTTAATTTTATCATCCAGTATCGTCCCGGCTAGATTAAGTCCAAAAAAGTTCCTCTGGTATCTCTGGTCGCTGTATTCAAAATCGACACTTATTCTGCTTGCAGAAGTAATGACCCTTTTAGCCGTAAAAGTAATTTGTGCATTGGAATATTCAATTACATAGTCGTTATTTTCCCCCCTTCTCATTTCAATTCCGTCCACATAAACCTTTTCGCTTCCGGCAATAATGGTAATATCATTTTCGTTATTAACGCCGTAAAGCCTGTAAGGCCCCTGGTTTCCATCCTTACCGTTAAAAAGGTTATTGTTGAATTTACCCCTGGAAGAAGCGATGGCAATGCCTCCTTTGAAGCTGCCGAAATTAAACTCTCCTTTCAATCCTTGAAATTTTCGGTCTATTCTGCTGAATTCTCCGCTGTTAACTTTCATATCATAATCGCCGAAGATGCCTGTAACATTCTTATGCTTAACCTGAATGAACACTTTGTCAATTTCGTTAAGCCTTTCGGTATTACCTTCGGGCTGTATAGGTATGTTTTCATCGGATAGAGCCGCGGTAATTTCGATATCATCTGTAAGTTTACCCGAGAGCTGAAGCCTAAGGCCGCTGTTGAGCGTTAAATCGCGGTTTGAGCTTACCTGGAAACCGCGTATGAGCGAACCGCTTTTCTGCATTCCTTTCCCGAAGATTGATTCGGATAAGGGGACAAATTTTTCTTCAACCACATTCATTTTTGTCTGTCCGGGGGTATCGCCTTTTACAATAAGCAGACTTCTTTTTCTATATTCCTTTTTCAGTCCGGTTAGGAAGGTTTGATATGTTACAATCAGCGTATCTGAAAGAGTCAAAGAAGAATTGCCGTTTAAGTAGAAAAAGCCTCCCGAATAATCAAAAGTGAAATCGTTTTTAGGAAGGATATGTTTTTTATGCTCAATAATTTCGCTGCCGGGAATAATTGCAACTGAAGAGATGAAATATCGGTTAGCCGGTGAAACAAGAAAGGTATCCTTAACAACAGGATGCAAAACACTTATCTGCGCGGAAATATTGCCGGCAGAAAGCAGGAAAAGCAAAAATAATGGGATAATTGATTTATTGTTACGCAAAACCGCTTTTTTTTATTCAAAAATAGTAACAATAAATCAATTATTCTCCAATTTTATTCATACCTGAGGGCTTCTATGGGGTCTAAATTAGAAGCTTTAACCGCCGGATAAACTCCGAAAAGGATTCCTACAAAGCTTGTGATTGTTAAACCGATTATAATCCAGTCAACCGGAATATGTACCGGCATTCCTAAGAGCCCGGCAACCACATTGCCCCCTATAACGCCAAGGGTAATGCCAATAGCCCCTCCAACAAGGCTTAAGACAATAGCCTCAACCAGAAACTGAACCCTGATTATAAGGCTCCGTGCGCCGAGCGCTTTTCTAATTCCAATTTCCCTGGTACGTTCGGTAACCGATACAAGCATTATATTCATAATGCCAACCCCCGAAGCTACAAGAGCAATAATGGCTATAACAAAAGCACCAATCTTGAAATACTTGGTAATATCATTAAACTGCTGAACGAGTTGGTCGTTTGTAATAAGCTCAAAATCATTTTCTTTGCCGGGAGCATTCTTTCTTATTGTACGTAAAGCCCCTATAACTTCATCGGCAGTTTTATCTATTAAATCCTTCGAACGGGAAGTAATGATGTACTGTGCCGAATGAAGGTGATCGCCATAGAACCTCTTGTACAATGTAAGGGGAATAGAGATGAAATTATCGCGGGATTGCCCCATTATATCCCCTCTTTTCTTGAATACACCAATTACAGTCACGTTCTGGTCATCAATTTTAATGGTTTTGCCAATCGGGTTCTGTTTAGAAAAAAGAATATCGGCTATAGCGGCGCCAATAACTGCTACCGGTCTTGCTAATTCAATATCAGTCCTGTTATACATTCTTCCTTCTTCCACTTCCAAAACATTGGAATAGATGGCGTCAAGATTCTGCCCAATAACAGTTACATTGGGATTGGTTTTTTCACTACCGTATTTAATAACCTTACCGCCGCTGCCCATATAAATGCCGACATAAAGGGGCAAAGTGGTCTGCTGTTTAAGCTTTTCCCCTTCTTCAATAGTAAGGTCCTTTCTATTACGGTAGCGCCCTCTATCGTCCCCCATTCTAACGGCCGGGTATTTTTGGACTATAAAGTTATTAGTGCCAATTTCGCTGAAAACACTCTCAAAACTGCTTTGAATTGCGCTAATAGCTGTCATTACCAGAATAATGGAAAAAAGACCGATGGCTATACCTAACAGAGTAAGATATGAACGCAATTTATTTGTCCTAAGAGAATTTAGAGCAAGTTTTGTATTTTCATAAAGTAACATCAAAAACCTCAAGAAGAATTAACAAATTCTATTATTCGTATCTAAGCGCTTCAACCGGATCGAGCTTAGAGGCTTTATATGCCGGCAGAAAACCTGAAACAACTCCTACAAAAGCAGAAATTAATAAGGAAATAATTACAATATCCAAAGGCATTGCAGTAGGAAGGAACTGATTAATAACCAGACTCAGGGGGAAAGAAATCATTAATCCTACAATACCGCCAAACAAACAGATTATAATAGCCTCCGAAAGGAATTGAGTAAGAATAGACCAGGTTTTAGCCCCAATAGCCTTCCTTATGCCAATCTCTTTGGTTCTTTCAGTAACAGAAACGAACATAATATTCATAATGCCTATAGAACCAACAAAAAGGGCCAGTGCCGTAATAAAAAGTCCGGCAATACCTACAACGCCAACGGTTTTATCATATAATTCCTTAAAAGCTTCCTGCTGGTTAACGGCAAAGTCGTTAGGTTTATCCAAGGGCACTTTTCTAATAGCCCTCATAATAGCAATTACTTCGTCCCTGGTTTCATTTATCCTGTTCTGGTCAGAAACTTTAATATCGATTCTTAAATTAGACCTGAATTTGCCCACGCTGTTTTCGAAAGTTTTAAGGGGCATAATAATCTGCCCGTCGGGGCTGAAACCTCCAAAAAGACCGCTTCCCTGTTTCTGCAGAACCCCAATAATCGTCATAGGCATACCGCCTACTTTAATTTCTTTATTAACTGGGTCTTCACGCGGAAAAAGGGCATCGGCAATATCGGTTCCAACAACGCACACTTTTCTACCCGATTTAACATCCATCGAATTGAGAAATCTGCCTTTATCCACAACCAGATTAGCGGTTTTAACATAATCTTCGGTAGTGCCGTAAATCATAGTCGCGTCGGTCGATTTCTGCGCATACTTAACCTTAGCGCCGAAAGACCTTAAATTGGGAGCCATGGCGCTGTAAGAAGAAAGCGTGTTGCGAAGTTTCTCATACTGTTCGAAAGTAATGTTTTTCCTGTTGCGCATCGAATGCCAATCGTGTCCGCCAAGCCAGTCGAATTTATCCACATAAAGGACATCACTTCCGAAAGAGGAAATGGAATTGATGAACGCCTGCCTTAACCCTACTATTGCCGTAGACATTGTAGTAACGGCAACAATGCCAATAATAATACCCAGGGTTGTTAAAATTGCACGCATCTTGTTAGCCCTTATTGCGCGCAATGAAATATTAATGCCTTCTTTCAATTCAATAAAATAAGATTTCATTTTAACCGACTTTTAATAGTTTTAAAATAATTCCCAAAAAAGCGCATTATAAAAACGAAGCGTTATTCTTCGTAGGAATGCGTCTTCTATCCACTATTTCATCTTTTTCAATTAAACCGTCCCTAATTCTAAGAATTCTTGCGGCATGTTCGGCAATGTACTCTTCGTGAGTAACCAGAATGATAGTATTACCTTTCTGATGAATTTCGTGGAATAGTGCCATAATATCCTCACCGGTTTTAGTATCGAGGTTACCGGTAGGTTCATCCGCAAGAATAATTGATGGATTAGTAACAAGTGCGCGGGCAATAGCAACACGCTGCCTCTGCCCGCCGGAAAGTTCGTTTGGCCTGTGGTGCATTCTGCTTTCGAGGCCTACATGAACAAGAGCGGCTCTTGCCCTCTCTTTCCTTTCTGCGCTCGGAACTCCGGCATAAATAAGTGGAAGTTCCACATTATGCAGAGCATCGGACCTTGCTAAAAGGTTAAAAGTCTGGAATACAAATCCTATTTCTTTATTTCTAATCTGAGCAAGCTGATTATCGTTCATATCGCTAACATTAACGCCCTTAAAATCGTAGATACCCTTAGTAGGAGTATCGAGGCAACCGAGAATATTCATCAGGGTCGATTTACCCGATCCGGAGGGGCCCATAATGGCAACATATTCGTTCCGGTCAATAGTAAGAGAAACATCGGCAAGAGCATGTACCTCTTCGGTTCCCACCTGATAGATTTTAGCTATATGTTCTATTGTTATTATGTTATCCATTTCAAGTCCAAAATTGTTTTTATTATTTGTTCTGTTCGTTAGGTCCTTTAGCCGCCTGAATCATAACCTTAGTGCCGTTTTCAAGATCCTTCGAAATGGCTTTATAAGGGCCGCTAACAACCTGCTCGTAGCCGGTCAATCCGCTTTTAATTTCGATAAACGAATCGTCGCTTATTCCGGTTTGAACATCAACAATTTTGGTTTGATTATCTTTAACTACAAAGACAATTTCCTGAGTTTTTTTCTCAACTTTTTTATTCTTCAATCTTTCATCGGTAACCTGAGGACCGTTTTTGTCTTCCTGCTGCTGAGCAACGAGGCCTAAATTATCTCCGCGTGCAGTAACGCTCTGAATTGGAACAGACCAGACACCGAATTTTTTGTCTGTTTCAATTTTAACATCGCACGACATACCGGGGCGAATATTGCTTTCATTATCGAGAATTCTAATTTTAACAGCGAAATTAACAACCTGATCCTGCGAATCAGAACCGGTTGAAATAGCAGTATTGCCTATTTCGGTAACAACGCCGTCGAATGTTTTACTTGTAAAAGCGTCAATTTTAATTCTTGCAGTATCGCCTACGGCAACTAAAACCACGTCGTTTTCGTCAACATCAACTGTAGCTTCCATAACTCTTAAATCGGCAACTGTTAAAAGCTCGGTACCCGGGCTGTAACCGCTACCGAGAACTCGTTCGCCTAATTCAACTTTAAGGGATGAAACAACCCCATCCATAGGAGCGTAAACAGTAGTTTTATTTAAATTTTCGTCGGCTTCTTTTAAACCGGCTTCCCCCTGCTGAACATTAGCAACCTGAGCATCGTAAGAGCCTTTAGCAGAGACATAATTTGCTTTAGAGGCTTCCAATTCGGCATCAGAAGCGAGTTTCTTTTCGTAAAGGGTCTTAACACGGTTAAGGTCAACTTCGGCCTGTGCCATGTTTGCCTTAGCAACATCAAGGTTAGCTCTAATTGCGTTAAGACTAGCAAGAGCCCTATTTTTCTGAGCGATATAAGTTTCCGGTTTTATTTTAAGGAGGAGTTGTCCTTTCTTAACTTTATCCCCTTCTTTAACATTCAGCTGAACAATTTCACCAGTTGCTTCGGCGCTTATTTTAACCTGAACATCAGGATTAATACTTCCGGTAGCCGAAACTTCCTGGGTGATATTTCTTTTTACAACCTTATCAACCTGAACAGCAATAATCTGTTCTTTGCTTCCGCTGAAAACCACGAGCAGAATAATAATTAAAAGTAATGCCCCCAAACCACCGAAAATAAATAGTTTTTTCTTGGATTTGTTCTTTTTGCCATTAGCCATTTTCAGTAACTCCTTTTATTTTGATTCGTATTGCCTATAATCTAATTTGCCTAATACATTCATTAGACGATCCTTAGTACGATAAAGTTGGAACTGCTGATTAATTTTTCCGTAAGCAGCAGATAAATAGGCATTATCTGAATTCATAACATCGAGAATTGTAGCAGCTCCGTTATTATATTTTTCCACATTAATTTTTTTAGATTCTTCGGCAGATTTAAGGTTAGCCATAGCAACATCGTACGATTTGCGTGCGGCCTGATAATCTAAAATCGCCTGTTTTACGTCAATTTTAACCTGTCTTTCTAAAGCTCTTGTATCTTCTTCAGCATTCAAAACATTAACCTGAGCCTGCTGTAAAGAGAGCTCGGTGCTGAAATTGCTGAAAATAGACCAGCTCAAGTTTAAACCGAAGCTGAAAGACTGATTCTTGAAAAGCAAAGAAGGATCGGTAGAATTGGTGCCAAAGCTACCGCTGGCGCCTAATCTGGGCAGATATCCTGAAAAAGCGCTTGTAACGCCTCTTTTAACCGAACTTAATGTAAGAAGCTGAGCCTTATAATCGTTCCTTGTGGCTAATGCTTCGTTGATAAGGGTATTTATATTATCAACATCGGTGCCGGGGGATAATTCGGTCGGATTGGGGCTTACAAATTCATATTCTTCCATAACGCTTAAAGAAAGGTAGTTAAGGAATGTTAGTTTTGCCTTTTCAAGATTGTTTTTTGCAGTAATTAAATTTAATTCGGCATTGCCAACATTATACTGCCAGGTATATACATCTGCAAGTGCTGCAGAACCCAATTTATTTTTCTCTACAATCTGTTCAAGCATTTTTTTATTGTAATTAAGATTTTCTTCGCTTACTTTAATAGCTTCCTGACCGCTGATGATAGAATAAAAATAATCGGAAGTACTGTAAACAATGTCCTGCTTAGCTTTTTCAATTGATAATTTAGCCTGTTCAAGGTTATCTTCGCTCTGGTAAATTCTAGCCCAAGTTGAAAGCCCGTCGAATAAAGTTATGCTTGAGCTGGCTCCCATGCTATAGCCTCTGGATTGAGTGGTTCTGTTGAATTCCTGCGGCTGGCCGAAAAAGTCCATAATTGTTGAACTGATTTTTGAATAATTCCAATTGAAACCGGAACTAACGTTTAATGAAGGCAAGAGGTTGCCGTAACTAGCCTTAACATTTTCCTTGCTGGTTTCAAGGTTATTTTTCTGTTTAATCAAGGCAACGTTCTTGTTCAATGCTATTGCAATTGATTCCTCCAGAGTCAGTTTTCTCTGCGCATACATTGAAACAGACATAGACAAGATAGCTACTAAGATAAGTAGGCGTTTCATATTTTCTCCTATTATTGAACTAAAATTTGGTTTTTCTATCAAAAATCAGATTTTTAATAATTGGACGTCGCCAGATTAAAAAAAGTTACAGTCAAAACTCAAAAAAATTAAGAAAATTCACTATTTGGCCAATATTTTATCCTTAATCTGAATCAAATAAGCTAAAGCCTCCTCATAATTATTCCCAATTCTTCCATCCAAAATTGCTTCTTCAATTTCGGTTTTAAGCTCGCCTACTTTTTTTGAAGGAGTAATATTGCAAATTTTCATAATTTCATCCCCTCTAACAGGGCTTTGGAATGCCCTCAGCTGGTCTTTTTCCCTAACTTCCTTAATTTTTTCAACAACTTTATCGTAATTCTGCAAATAACGGGAAACTTTATTCTGATTTTTGCTTGTAATATCGGCTTTGCATAAGATAAAAAGGTCATCAAGGGCCTCGCCTGCGTTAACAATCAGCCTTCTAACGGCAGAATCGGTAACGCCATCGTCAACAAGGGCAACCGGCCTTAAATGTAGCCTTATAAGCTTTTCTACATATTCTATCTGCGCAAAAGGAAGCTTCATCCTCTCAAAAATCAGTTTCATCATTTTTGCCCCCGCTTCCTCATGCCCGTGGAAAGTCCACCCGGTACCTTCTACAAACCTTTTAGTGACCGGTTTGGCAATATCGTGGACAAGTGCGGCAAAACGGAGCCAAACATTATCCGATATTGTTGAAATATTATCTACCACCATGCAGGTGTGCAGAAAAACATCCTTGTGATGATGGTCCTGTCTCTGGTCTATCCCCGAAAGTGATGCAATTTCGGGGAAAATAATCTTCATTACTCCCGAATCGAACAAAAGCTGCAATCCTTTTGAGGGCTTTACCGAACCAAGAATCTTTAAAAATTCATCAGTAATCCGTTCCTGCGAAATTATTGTAAGCCTTTCGGCCTTATCAACTGCCGCATTAAATGTATTTTCTTCAATTTCAAATTGAAGCTGTGAAGCGAAGCGGAAAGCCCTCATAATTCTAAGGGGATCATCATCAAATGTTACAACAGGATCGAGCGGGGTTTTAATTAACTTGTTTTCAAGGTCAATAATGCCATTATAAGGGTCAATAAGTTCACCAAAATTCTCATTATTGAGAGAAATGGACAACGTATTAACCGTAAAATCCCTCCGGGCAATATCATCTTCAAACGTGCCCGCTTCAACATCAGGTTTCCGGCTGTCCCTTCTGTACGATTCCTTTCTTGCCCCAACAAACTCTAAAATAAGTTCCTTATAATGAAACTGTGCAGTACCAAAATTTTTATATACCACAACCTTATCAATACCTAATTTTGCCGCCAGAGCGTTAGCGAATTTAATACCGCTGCCAACAACAAGAAAATCAATCTCATCCCTTTCACGGTTAAGAAGAATATCCCTTACAAATCCCCCAACAATAAATAATTTCACATTTTCTTTAGAAGCAGTTTCGGAAGCCGCGGCAAAAAGAGAATCGGAAATTGACTCCCTTATTTTATTTTTAATTTGTTCTGTCATCAGCAAAATGAATGTTCTTTCTAATTTGTTCTCCAAAATTAAGCAAATAGTTTGTCTTTTGAAGGTTTTCCTCCAATATTGTTGAAAAACCATTTGAAATTTCTTTATACTCAAGGCACATGCGCGCAAATTTTACGGCTTCGGCAAAATTACCCCTGTCTTTTAAGAATTGCGATATCTTGTAGAATATGTGCAGCTCAAGTTCATTCCTTACCGCAACAACACCCAATTTGCCGAACAACTCATTAATAGCAGGGTCAGATGGTTTGGCAAATTGAATCATCCAGTATAGCCGGTAAATATTTTCCAGATTGGCGCACTGCAGAATAATTTCCCTCCGGTCTGCACCGTTCCCCTCAATATACTTTTTCAATACATTATATCCGTCGCCAAGCAGTACTTCCTTCATTTCGGCATTAAAAACATAATCGCTGTAAGGATTCTCATTAATAATTTGCTTGAATACGGAATCTGCTTTATCGGGGCTGCCGGTCCGCACATATAAATCGGCTAACTGCAAAAGAAGATAATAAATTGTATTACTATTTTCGAACTTGCCAATTTCATTTTTCAATAAATCCAGAGCCTCTCCGCCGCGGCTTAACTTAATAAGAGAGCTAATTACTCCTGTAAGAGCGGGGGCTGTTTCGGCATCCTTATAAACGGCACGGAAAGTCTTAAGAGCGTTGCCATAATCCCTATCGGCAAAATATTCGTTCCCCTTTTTCATTTCGTATGCAACGTAACGGGGGCATTTTTTAAGGAATATCGGCTTACCCGCAAAATAAAGTTTAGCCTTATATTGGTTATAAGTAAAAGGGAGCGAATCGATATATCCTTCAAAATCGCTTTGAAGTGATTGCAGGTTTCTTCCATATATATGTTCAAAATCGGGATTGGTGTATAGCTCCTTAGCCTTCTCAACTCCGAACCTGTCTATAAGGTATTTTATGAATGCGCCCGAATAAACGTATGACACAGATGATGCCTGTCCGAAGAAATTAAATCCTTTAAATAAACGCGCAATAGAAAGATTTTTATTGAAATGCCTTATCATAAATGCAGAATAATAAAGGTTATTGTCGTCGAACTGATTTTCAATTGCCACAGCCATCCCTTCAATCAATAAGGGATTAAATCCGTAAGCCACCTTAAAAATTCTGCCTCCGAACCGTGCCGAAAAAGCATGTACAATTTCGTGCTTTAAGGTTCTATCGTAATTTGAGAAATCGGATATAACGCAATTCTGCCATGGCTTGCTTATATCGGCATTTGCCGTACCTGTATATTGTTTTTTTTGTGAGTCGTCTGCAAAAAGGATTGAAGTAATTTTACCCGCGGGGGCAACATTCAATTCCCTTTTAATTTCGTTATAGTAAAATTCGTGATGCATTGCCGAGTTAGCAACCATATCTCGCGGAATTGACTTAGGGTAAATTATAATAAAATGGTCCGTTTCAAGTCTACCGCCAAGCGCATTTTCAATTGCCTTAACCGGATAGGCAAACCCTGTAGTTAAGTTTATTATCCAGTAGATTAAAAAGAAAATCAAAGTGATTAAAAACGATGAAGAGAACTGCGCTAATCTGTTTTTTTTAATTAAATTCCAAAACTTGTTTAAACTGCCGCTATTTTTTAATTTGCCTATAAGAAAGATTGAGGCGGCAAAGAAAAGCATGTTATAAACCCTGAAAAAGAAAATTTTACCGGTGAATTCGATTAGTTCGTCGTATACTGTACCCGGATAGAAGCCAATAACAGGATTAAAAGTAAAAACCTGCGGATAAAAGTAAATTTCGAGAAGCGAAACAATCGTAAAACCTGCAATGAGAAGAAAAAACTGTAAATAATAATGCCTGAATGAAATTATTCGGGCTAAATGCCCTGCCTGAATTCCTAAAATGAGCGATACGACCGAGATGAAAAAATAAAACAATATCCCGTTGCCAAACGGACATATATTTATAAAAACCGAGTTAATGAAGGAAATGATAAACGGCACCAAAATAATCAGCAGAAGCCATAAATAATTATCCTTAATATAAAGGAAAGAATTTATACCCTCTTTTCCTTTTAAAAACAGTATTCCTCCGGCAATAAAGAAAATAAGTCCCATTAATGCCGAAAATTCATAACCGAGCGTATTTGTAAGAGGCAGGGTCTGCAAATAGAACGCCGCCAAAAGAATAATAAGGAATAGAACCGCTTTATGATTAAATATATACTTTTTAAGCCGCAAACTTAGAATTCCGTCGTTTTTACTCTTTCGATGCTTGCGCCAAGGGCTTTAAGCTTTTCTTCAATTCTTTCATAGCCCCGGTCAAGATGGTAAATCCTCAATATTTCGGTAGTTCCTTCGGCTGCCATTCCCGCAAGCACAAGAGAAGCGCTTGCCCTTAAATCGGTTGACATAACTTTGGCGCCCCTAAGCTGTTTTACCCCTTTTACAATAGCGCTGTTATTAATAACCTCTATATCTGCTCCCAGTCTAATCAATTCGGGCACATGCGAAAAACGGTCGTGATAAATTGTATCGGTAACAGTCGATGTTCCTTTGGCAAGAGCCATATATGCGATCCACTGCGCCTGCATATCAGTTGGGAAACCGGGATAAATTGCCGTAGTTACATCAACGCTGTTGATATCCAAACCGGAAGCGTCCAATGTTATTAAATTATTGGAATAGTTCAATTTAAGTCCGCTGTCTTCAAGTTTAGAAAAGACGGCGGATAAAGTCTTAATTTCAGGGAATTCTATTGAAATAGTGCTCCCAGTAATTGATCCGGCAATAATTAATGTCCCGGCTTCAATTCTATCGCAAATATTGGTTTCATCCGCCGGATAAAGCTGCTCCACCCCTTCAATTTCGATGCAGTTAGAGCCGATTCCGTTTATTTTTGCTCCCATTTTAACTAGATAATCGGCAAGGAGAGTAATTTCAGGTTCAACTGCGGCATTGGTTATAATTGTATTCCCTTTAGCCAAAGAAGCCGCCATAAGAGTGTTGCCGGTAGCCCCAACGGATGAAACATCAAAATGGATTCTTGCGCCGTGAAGTTTTTCCGCTTTGGCAATTATATAACCCGCATCAAGTTCAATTTCGGCTCCAAGTTTTTTCATTGCTTCAAGATGCAGATTTATTGGGCGGGGCCCCCAGGCGCATCCGCCTGGCATAGAAACTTTGGCATAACCGAATTTTGAAAGAAGAGGCCCCAGAACATATATTGACGCTCTCATTTTTTTTACATGCTCGTAGGGTGCAACCTGGCTTGTAATTTCAGTTGTATCCAATATAAGTTTATGCCCTCCAAATTCCGATTTAATGCCAAGATTATTCAAAAGTTTAATCATTGTATAAACATCGTTTACCTCGGGAGTATTTTCGAGAGTATTAACGCCGCTGTTAAGTATAGCCGCAGGCATTAAAGCAAGCGAGGCATTTTTTGCGCCGCTTACCTTTACCTTTCCGTTTAATTTCTTTCCCCCTTCAATTAAAAATTTATCCATCTTAACCTTCTTTTTCAATAAGTGAAATTTTATAAATTGCTCCGCTAACACCAACTATATATAATTCGTTGCTGCCTGTAACAAAAAAATTATTTATATCGTAATAAAAATTAACTTTAACCGGCATCCAGCTATCCCCTTTATCTTTTGATATTAAAATAGTCCCTTTCTTTCCTGCAACAATAATCAAATCATCCTTAACCGATTTTACTTTGTGGAAAATCACATTGCTTTTCAAATCGACTTTTGACCAGCTCTTTCCCCCGTCGGCAGATTTAAGCATAGTACCGTTACCCCCGGCGGCTAAAATTGAATTTTTATCTATATAACAGACCCCTTTCAGGTAATCGGTATTTTTATTTTCAACCTTAAGCCAGTTCTCGCCTCCATCTGAAGTAAGAAGAATATTTCCATCCCAACCGACTGCGATACCGTTTTTATCGTCGGCAAAATGAAGGTCGAAAAGTACCGAAGCCGTATTTGTATTTACTTTCCGCCAGCTGTTTCCCCCGTTGGTAGTTTTAAATATTACTCCCCTGCTGCCGGCTATAAACCCTACGCTGTTATTAATAAAATAAATTTTATAGAACGAGTAACCCTGTTCAATATTCAGCCGTATAAGGTTGTTAAAATCCCCCTGTGTAGTAAAAACAGTTGAGCTATCTCCCACTAAAAACGCCTTACCTCCTCCAATTATAGTACAGTCGAAAAGTGAAATTTTGCTTTTCGTGTTCCCTTTAACCCAATTATTGCCTCCGTCGTTAGTATATAAAACGAGCCCCGAATCCCCCGCAACCACTCCTGTTTTATTAGGAAGAAAGAAAACCGAATTAAGATTAAGCCGGGTATTTGAGTTTTGCTTTATAATGTTTTCGAAGGTTAAAAAAGTGGAATCGGCTTTAAATAGACGCGATATGCTGTATTTCTTAAGGCTATCCAGTTGTTTGCTTTCCATTAATTCAACTACCTGCGAATATGCCAGATATACAAGCGCACTGAAAGAAATAAGTAGAAGAGTTATAATAAGGTATGTAGTCGATTTCTTAAAACCTTTTCTCTTTTGTCCCGTAAAAAGCTGACTGTGCCTTTCTTTGACACTCTTTTCAATTGAAGTAATATCCATTAAAAACTCTTCGCAGGTGTGATACCTGAGTGCGGGCAATTTTTCGAGCGATTTATTAATAATTGTATCCATCTCAACCGGCAGGGTAGGGATTAAACGGCAAATTGAGGGGGGAGCCGTTTTAAGGTGCATTTCCATTACTTCAAAGTCGCTTTCCGAATCGAAAGGAGGCACCCCCGCTAGCATCTCGTAAAAGGTGCATCCAATCGAGTAAATATCGGCATGGTGGGTTACCTCTTCGGCTCTTATCTGCTCCGGACTCATATAGAATATTGTGCCTACCTTATTGCCGGTTTTCGTATTTCCCTGTTCAAAGAGCGATTTCGAAATGCCGAAATCCATTATTTTTACCATTCCCTCATTATTTATAATAATGTTAGAAGGTTTAATATCCCGGTGGATGAACCCTTTTGAGTGGGCATAGCCCATAGCAACAAGAACCTGTTTAATAATATATATAGCATCCCACGAATGAAGGCTTTTCATTCTGAAAATAATATTTTCTAGGCTTTCCCCTTCAACATATTCCATTACAATGCCAAGAAAGTTGGAATATTCAATAAATCCGTAAACTGTTACAATATTGGGATGCGATAACTGGGCCTGGTTTTTGGCTTCCCTCTTAAAACGGGTAATTGATTCCTCTCTCTGGAAAAGGTGCGAATTAAGCATTTTTATTGCTACAAAACGTTCCAGTTTAATATCGTACGCTTTATAAACAATACCCATACCGCCGGTGCCCAAAACAGCCTCAATACGGTAATTATCTATGGCTTTGCCTATTAATTCATCCATTTTTATTACTTTTATTCTATTATCTCAATATAGTAAAATCCTTTTTTTTATTTACTCACTTTTAACCTCAAATACTCAAATTTTGTAAAATTTCGTCAACTCAATTCATTTATTGGGGTATTAGAGGCAATGCGGAACCAAAATCAAATTATATCGGTTGCTTATAGGGAGCAAAAAAGCTTAATTTCTTGATTATTATTCAATTTAAGAGTAATTTAATGCTCCATTTTTTTGCGAGAATGGCGGAATTGGCAGACGCGCTAGACTTAGGATCTAGTATCGAGAGGTGTGGGGGTTCGAGTCCCCCTTCTCGCACTAATTACTTATTTATTTAATAGAACAAGAGGACAAATTGGAATTAAAGATAAACGAAGTTTCGACTGGGGTCAACGAAATTGAAGTTGATTTGACTTACGATGAAATTAAACCGGAGATTGAAGAAGCCTATAAAAAAGAAAGTAAAACTATAACTATCGATGGTTTCAGGAAAGGGAAAGCTCCTATGCATTTTATTAAGAAAATGTATGGCGAAGCTATTGAATATAAAGCCAGCGAAGATATTGCTCAGAAAAAATTCTGGGATATCGCAGGCGAAAAAGGACTTAAACCAATCAGCGTTCCGCAGCTTACCGACCTCGACTTTGTTCCCTTTGAAAAATTATCCTTTAAAATTAAATATGAAGTTAAACCTAAACTTGAATTAAAAGATTATACCGGACTCGAAATTGAGAAACCTCTTTTCAATGTTAAAGATGAGGATATTGAGAGCGAAATTAAATATATGTATAAGGCAAACGGCTCTTACGAACCTGCCGAAGTTGTTGAAAATGAAGATTATAGAATTACATGCGACCTTGAAAGAACCAATAACGACGAACACGCTCACGAAGCTCCTAAAAGCGAAAATATAGTTATTGACCTTTCAGACCCGAAAGTAAATGAGGAAATTGTTAAAAGCGCAATGGGCAAAAAAATAGGCGAAAAATTCTCATTTACGTTTGTTGACGAGCATATGCACGGCGAAGAAGCACATCGCGTTGAATATGCATACGACGGATTAATTAAAAAAATTGAGAAATTTGTTAATCCTGCCGAAACTGAAGAATTTTTCAAAAAAATCTCTCAGAATAAAGCCACAAACCTTGCCGAATTAAAGGCTGAACTTGTAAGCAATGTTGAATCTTATTATAAGAACCAGTCGGAACAGATTTACCTTAATTCCCTTCTTAACGAGGTTGTAAAAAATAATGATTTCCCTGCACCTCCCGGGTATACCGAATCGATTCTGAAACAGTTTGTTGATATGGAAAAAGAAAACGCTAAACGGTACAAAGATCCTCATTTCGACGAAAAAGCAGCCGAAGAACAACTGAAAGATAAGGCGGAATGGAATGCCAAATGGAGAATAATTCTTGAGAATATTGCGGAAAAAGAAAATCTTAAAGTTGAAGAAAGCGAATTGGAAGAACTTGCCAAGAAAGAATCGGAAGGAACCGGAATTTCAGTTGCTAAACTGATGAAATATTACAAGGATACAAACCGCGAAGAACTTCTCTTAGAAGATAAAGTGGTTAAATTCCTTACCGATAATAACAAGGCAAAAGAAATTGACGCCAATGAAAAAGTAAAAACCGAGAAAGAAGAAGGCAAAAAAGCGCCTAAATCCAAAAAGAAAAAAACTAACTAGGATATAGCATGAAGCCTGAAATTTATAACCAGTTGATTCCCTATGTAATTGAACAGACGGGACGCGGCGAAAGAGGAATGGATATCTTTTCGCGCCTTTTAAGGGAAAGGATTATTTTTCTTGGAACCGCTGTTGATGACCATGTTGCAAGCTTGATTATTGCCCAGCTTCTCTTTCTTGAAGCTGAAGACCCCGAAAAAGATATCTCCCTCTATATTAACTCGCCGGGAGGAAGCGTTTCGGCAGGTTTGGCTATTTACGATACTATGAAATATATTAAACCGAACGTTTCTACTATTTGCGTAGGCCTGGCGGCTAGTATGGGCGCCGTACTTCTTGCTGGCGGCGAAGCAGGCAAAAGATCGGCTCTCCCCCATTCAAAAATTATGATACACCAGCCTTGGATTGGCGGGCTTCAGGGGCAGGCTACCGATATTGAAATACATGCCAAGGAAATGCTTAAAACCAGGGATACTCTCTACAAAATCCTTTCAGAGCATACCGGAAAATCGATGGAACAGATTACAAAGGATTGCGACAGAGACTATTATCTGACTTCGGAAGAAGCCAGGGAGTATAAACTTATCGATAATATTCTTGAAAAGAGGATTTTACTCGGGGAAAAACCGAAGCCGGAAGATAAATAAACTATTCTTAAAGGGGCTTCAAAAAAGCCCCTTTTTTTATTATTTCCCCTTTGGCACTTTCTTTCATTTGCTTATTTTTTATAATAAACAATTTGATTATTTTTGTAAAAATTCGATAATTTAATATTATCCATTAATATAAGAGCAATATGGTAATCGGGTCTAAACTGGAATCACTTGAAAAACTGAACAAACTCTTTTCTCTCGCGCGTAAGGGAGATGACGATTTTACCGAATTTATCTGTAATTATATGGCCGCGGAATACGATCTTCAGGCGGTTGTTCTCTTTAAGGTACTGGAGGATAATAATTTACAGGTGCTGGGCAAATCTAATAATTCTAGAAAAAATTATCTCAAAGGTTCTTTTTTCCGCTGCTCGGTCTGCAGTATTATGAACGAGCATTCTTCTTTTAACGTCCATGCCGATTCCAATTGCGAACTGCAGATTTCCGAATTTTTAGTCTACGAAAGCTGTATCAATTTCAAAATTTCCGATAAGGAGAGAGGTTTCCTTAAAATTGCCAAGAAAAGCGCTTTTACACAGAGCGATAAGGATGCTTTAATTAATATTGTTGATTTTCTCAGTTTCCTTCTGCAGGTTTGGATGAACGCCAAAGGGGGCAACCTTGTAGTGCACGAAACTTCTTTTACAAATGTTGTACACGATACAGCACAGGAAATGAGAACTCCCGCAAATACTATTATCGGCTTTACATCTATTCTGGCTGAGGATAATTTAACTTCCTCACAATCGGAATATGTGAACACTATAAAGAAAAACGCACAGAACCTGCTCCTTTCTATAAACGACTTGTTTGAGACTGCAAAACTCGAAAGCGGCGCAGTTCAGAATGTTTTGAAATCTACCGATGTAAGGGCATTACTTGCCGAAACGCTGGACCTTTTCAAAAACA
>DAHYUM010000079.1 GCA_027398005.1 bacterium | reverse complement strand
AACTGGGTTAATGTAGCGTGATGCCATTTGCGTTCCCTTACCCCCGGTTTGGCAAAAAGGCAAAGGCGCTGTTCAAATTCGTACGCCAGTACAATGCCCACAATTACATCTTTCATAGAGGCTGATGCCTTTTCGGCCGCCGAAAGAGCCGCCGGAATGATATCGGACGGGTGCGAAGGGTCTTCTTTCCAGTAGATATCGTTAAAATCGAGAGAACGTATCATAAGTGAATTAACTAAAGCCGCGCTGGATGCAGGAAGTTTTTCTCCCGAACCGATTAAAGTAGCTTCTTCAGCGCCTCCCATTTCGAGGCATATATCCCTAATAATCTTAACATCCTTTGTGTTAAAAGCGCCGTAAGCGCATCCAATCGAGTCATAAAGATATCTTTTTACTTCGAAAATAACCTCGGCAGGGAGATCCTCATATTTCAAATTAACAGCGAATTCAGAAATTATTCTTGATATTGATTTTTCCATAAAATTACCCGTTCCATTTCATTATTAAATTATAGTACACTCTATTTTGTATTCATTAGTATATTCTTGGAATGATTCTTTTAATTGCTTAACCGAGGAATATGAATAACCGGATAGTTCCACGGTCTCTTCTTTATTCTCTTTTAACTTCAAAATTATTTTGGAAAGATGGAGTTCAACTTTCTGCAACTGCGAAACATTAATAGCTTTTTCCTTGAAAAATGAAGAAGTGAGAAGTATGCTGCCATTGTTGAATGTTATGCCGGGATGTATATTCCTGGAATAAAGGGAAACACCAAATAGCCCGAATAGTCCCATCCCCATGAAGTACAAGAAAAACGGGGTCATAGTGCCCCTGAATAACCATAAAATCCCCAACAGAAGATAGGAAACGGACAGAATGAGATTCCTGCGTTTATTACGTGCTGAATATTCTTCTCCTTTTAGAGATTTTATATACCTTGGCAGTTCCATCAATTACTCGGTTATAATTTTATAAGTTATTCTTTACCCATTCCTCAAGACCGCCGGTAACAATCAGTTCCTGAGCGGCAACACCAACGGGACCTATTTTATATTCTTTGCCGTCGGCATTAATTATTGAGTTCTTAAAATCGATTTTAGCAACCGTACCTGTTTTTACTGTCAGTTTTGAATTACCGTATTTAGCCTTCAAATCGTTTACCAAATCGGGGGCTTCAATAAGCAGGTAGCCGTTATTTAGTGCGTTTCTTTTGTAGGTTTCGTTAAATGTGCCTGCAACCACAAGCTGAATGCCTTTATATTTTAAAGCTGTAGCGGCCTGTTCGCGCGATGAGCCGGTACCAAAATTGAAACCGCCGACAAGAATATTGCCCGGTTTGGCAATATTAACAAATTCGGGGTCATAATTTTCCATAACCACTTTAGCCTGGTCTTCCGGTTTCATATCGTCGTTATAGGTGTATTTACCAGGATAAATGCCGTCGGTATTCATATTATCCTGATGGCAATAAAGAATTTCCCCTTCAATTGAAGAGGGGAAACCGTCAATAATTTTAACAGCCGCGGGAGCCGATGCTGGAGCAGTATTAATCTTAATTTCTCCAACTGGTTTAATCTCATTATCATTCCAATAAAAATCAATTTTGCCTGCTATAGCCGAAGCGGCAACAACGGCAGGTGAAGCTAGGTAAGCCTGCGCGTTAGGCGAGCCCATTCTTCCCTTAAAGTTACGGTTAGTCGCCGAAATACCAACTTCGCCATCTTCAAGCAATCCGGCGCCCAAACCGATGCATGGCCCGCAGCTTGGAGGAAGCGGGATTGCGCCCGCATTAAGAAGTGTCTGCCAGTCGCCCCTCTTTTCGCTTTCTTTCTGTACTTCGCTCGAAGCGGCGGCAATATAGAACTTTACTCCATCGGCAACTTTTTTGCCTTTAATTACTGAAGCGGCTTCGGCTAAATCGTCAACACGACTGTTAACGCACGAAAGGAGGTATGCTTTGTTAATTTTAATTTCTTTTTTCTTCAATTCAGAAATGGATGACATTACTTTAACCGTATTGGGTCCCGATATATGAGGCTCGATGGTTGAAAGGTCTATTTTAATTTCTTTTGAGTAGAAAGCGCCGGAATCAGGTTTGAGAGAATCCATTTCTTTTTCGAGGAGCGCAATTCTATCCCTATTCATTCTGGGGTGGGTCCCGTTGCCATCAATATCAGAATTAACCCCGGCAGGACCTCTTGCGGCTACAAATTCAGCCCGTTTTTTCAGCCAGCCAATAGTCACTTCGTCAACAGGGAAGATGCCTGTTAAAGCGCCCCATTCGGTAGTCATATTGGCAATAGTCAAACGCTGGTCAATAGTAAGGTATTTTAGCCCGTCCCCGGTAAATTCCAGCGCAAAGTTTAATACTTCGTCTTTATTGAACATACCGCAGAGTGCAATAATAATATCTTTGCCGACAACGCCCGGTTTAAGTTTTCCGGTAAGTTCAACTTTAGCAATCTGTGGTATCTGCCACCATGTTCTTCCTGTAGCCCAGATAGCGGCGGCATCGGTTCTAACGATAGGGGTTCCAAGGCATCCAATCCCGCCGTACATATTGGAATGGGAATCGGATGCAACAGCCATAGTGCCGGGCCATGCATATCCTTCTTCAATCATAATCTGATGCCCGATTCCTCTTCCTGCGGGGTAAAAATCGGCGCCTACCGATTTTGAAAACTCTTCAATTTTTCTGTATTTCTCAAGGTTCTTTTCGGAAGTATCCTGCACATTATGGTCGAGTGTATGAACAATCTGGCGGGGGTAAGCAACTTTTGTAGCCCCAATGCTTTTAAATTTAGGTATTACCGCTCCCGTATTGTCATGAGTCATTACATGGGCCGGTTTAATGGAAATATAATCGCCTGCTTTAACAAGCTGTCCGGTTTCTAGTCCAACTGCATATTTCTGCGCAATTTTTTCGATTAATGTCTGTGCCATTTTATCTCCTTTGATATATTAAAATCGTGATAGAGCAATTAAATAGTTTAAAATAAAAGAACTAATCCCACTGTAAAATTTAATACAATGGTACAACTTTTATTATGAAATCTTATTTAATTATTCCAGATTGATTTTTTAGAGATATCGGAAGCGATAATAATATGGTGAGAGGAGGGGAATTGAAGTAACAGGAATAGAATTCCGCTATTTACCGGTTGATCGAAATTATTTTTTATTAAATCATTCATTTAGCAAATACCGTTAAATAAGCTACCTAAATATATAATTAAGCTTTGAAAGGGTCAAAACTTACAAAATCGGCATGGTGCACAATAATCGATTCTACAGTGCGTTTCCCGAGGTCCCCCTCCTTGGAATGAGTCCCGATAATATGCTGAATTTCGGGGGAAAGGCCGAACCGTGCCGCAATAGCCATGCCGCTGAAGGGGTGGCGCACCAAATTGCCGTAATTGCTGGTTTTAAGTTTCCCGTCGGCTATTTCGTACTCAACCAGCTTGCCCACGTCAATTAAAATGGCGCCGGCAATAAGCGTATCCATGTCAATTTTGATGGAATCGCCAAAGTTTTTCTTCATAATATTGGCCATTTCAACCGCAAGGTGAACGCAGGTTCTTTTGTGGTTCATAAAAGTAATGGTGCAATCCTTAATTAAGAGTGAAAAAGGGATTACTTCAAGGTCTTCCGGTTTAAGCACGCTGTTTTCGATGGCATAAACCCAGCAATCGGTAACCTTGTTCTTCAGCTCTTCATCTTTAATCCACTCAAGCTCCGGCCATAATTTTTTTACTGCCGCTTTCATTAACTTTCCTTTTTTTTTGTGAAAAATATTTTAATCACGCTGTAAATAAAAGCAGGTATTGCAGATTTTCATTTTACATACTGAAGCATTAAAACACTTATTGTATCAACCTGAAAATCTGCAATCCTATAATAATGCCTGTTTATAGTTTAGCAATAACCGCGTCGGTCATCTGCTGGGTGGTACATGCCCCTTTCTCGAACACATCGGCACCGCCCCTAAGTTTCATCATATCGTATGTTCTAACCTTGCCTTCTTCAATAACGGCTGAAATTGCCTTTTTAATACGTGCGGCAATTTCATTTTCGCCAATATGCTCAAGCATCATGCAGGCGCTCATAAACATTGCAATCGGATTTACAATTGAAGGATTAAGTTTTTCATATTTTGGAGCAGAGCCGTGTGTCGGTTCAAAAACTGCTACTTCTTCTCCAATATTCGCGCTGCAGGCAAATCCCAATCCGCCTATAAGTCCGGCAAATCCGTCGCTAATAATATCGCCGAACATGTTTTCGGCAACAATTACACCGTAGTCTTCCGGATTTTTTGTAAGCCACATCATCTGGGCATCAATATTGGTATCCCAAAGCGCAATTTCGGGATATTCCTTTGCAATCTGTTTCCCAATTTTGAACATCATACCGGAAGTTTCCCTTAGAACGTTCGGCTTTTCGCAGATGGTAACATTTTTGTAGCCGAATTGTTTAGCGTATTCAAAAGCGGCGCGTATAATTCTTTCGGATGCTTTCTTGGTTACTATTCTTGTGGATATTGCCATTTCCTCACTTGGAACATGGGCAAAAGCTTTCATCTTAGGGTTAGTTTCAAGTGCGTCCCTTACAACTTTTGGAGGATTTGTCCATTCAACACCGGCATATAACCCTTCAGTATTCTGACGGAAAATAACCGTATTCACCATTGGCTCTTCGAATGTGCCGTCAATTTTCTTGCGAATAAAATTAAGCGGATTCCCCTTAAAGGAAATGCAGGGGCGGGTGCATATATCAAGATTGAATAATTGTCTCATCGCAACAATAGGGCTGAAATAGGAATAACCTTTACCCTGAAGGGAAGGGTCGAGTTCCTTATCTGCGGCATCTTTAGGTTTCGAGGTAATAGCGCCGAATAAACCAATCTTATGTTCTTTAAGCAAATCAATTGTTCTCTGCGGAAGAGCATTTCCTTCCTTGCACCAGAATTCCCATCCGATATCTCCGTGTTCATAATTAGCTTTAAAACCTGCCGCATCCAAAAGTCTAACAGCTTCGGGAGTAACTACCTTTCCTATTCCATCGCCCGGCATTGTAACTATTGTTCTCATATAATCCTCTTTTAAGTGAAAAATTGTTGAGTGAAAAATTAGAGATTAGACTCCAATTTGGCAAATAACTTTTTCCCATCTTTTATTTCGCTAAAAAAATGACGTAATATCTAAATATCAGCAGTAATAGTTGGCGAAATTGAGCCGCAGCCTTAATTTGTTTACGTGTAATGAGTTAGAAGGGGATTAAGTATCCGGTTAAACTGCAAATTCAATGCGCTCTGCCGGCAGGGGGTGTTTTTTAGAATTGTTTTATTTAACATATAATTTTATTTTAAGGGTATAAAATGCAGAGGAAAAAATGCTGAAAACATTATTTGTTATTTTGTTATTTCCCGTTTTAATGCTGGCGCAGGAATTCAACGCTTCGGTAAGCGTTAACATGGATCAGCTAAACCCCGGCGACCGGGAGAAACTTGAGAATTTTAAATCTTCCATTGAAGACTACATAAATAAAAACAAGTTTTCAGGAAAGAGCTGGGACGGTGAAAAAATACTTTGTAATTTTAACATCATATTCACAGGTTCGGGGGATAATAATTCCTATAACGCACAGCTGGTTGTAACAAGCTACAGGCCAATTGAAGGCACAAAAAAGGATTCCCCTATGATGATAATCCTCGATAATCCATGGTCTTTTACATACGAAAAGAACCAGCCGATGAGAATTAACCAGGCCGAAATTGACCCGGTTACAAGCATGCTTGATTTTTATCTTTATCTCATGCTCGGTTTCGACGGAGATTCTTGGCAGAAGATGGGAGGAACCGATTATTTTAAGCAGGCTTACGATATATCCTTGAGGGGAGCATCAAGCAAGTATGCGGCCAGCTGGTCCTATTCAAATGCGCCTTATACCAAGAGAGGCCTTCTCGAAAATATTCTTGATGAAAGATACACCCAGTTCCGGAGCGATTACTTCAATTATCATTATAATGGGCTTGACCTGATTAACAATCCAAAGACTTATGATATAGCAATAAAAAACATAATTAAACTGATAAATGATATAGACGCTGTTCGCGAAAGACTGGACAGCAGAAGCGTTCTTCTTAAGGTATTTTTCGATGCCAAGTATAATGAAATTTGCGATATACTTAAAAATTATCCGGATAAAACTATATTCTCTACTTTAAAGAGAATAGACCCGTTCCACATTTCTAAGTATACCGAAATGTCTGGAGACAATTAATTATTTAATAAGTTTAACCGAAATTATTTTATCCCCCTGATTGATAAGGGGGATAATTTTTGCCCCCTCAATAACTTTACCGAAAACAGTATATCTTCCGTACAGATGGAGAGCAATATTGTGCATAACAAACCATTGCGAGCCTTCAGTATCCCTGCCGGCGCTTGCCATGCCTACATAATCGGTATTGAAAGGGAGAGTAGAGAATTCGGAAATAATATCATACCCGGGTCCGCCGAATCCGGTTCCTGTTGAGTCTCCGGTCTGTGCTACAAAATTGGGTACTACCCTGTGGAATACGACATCATCATAAAAACCTCTTTTGGCAAGAGTAATAAAATTTCCAACAGAAATTGGCGCATATCCGGGGTAGAATTTAATTGTAAAACTACCAAGTTTAGTGGTTACTTTAGCTTTAGAATAGGCAAACGCGTTTTTCCAAAGCTCGTTAAAGTTAGTGAATTCCTTTATATCGGCTTTATCGTTTCCTTTCTCTTTTTCAAGGAAACGGCGAAGGGAATATAAACCCGACTTTTTAAGCGATTCCGTGACCTCTGTATTGAATTCGTTATCGATTCGTTTGCTCAGATTATAATAGGAAACGAGGGTTTCGTAGTAAGCCGCGTCATTTATATGGGCCGATATCTGGGCAGTAATCGTTTTTTTAATCTCAGCCTTATGTACCGAAGCGAAAGTGGAGTCTATTCCGTCTGCTATAGTTGATGATACTGAAGAATATTTCGAATCGAGAAGTGAAAGAATTTCCTTGTCGTATGCATTATTACCGGGGAGTTTATTTAATAGACCCAGTAAGGCAGGGGCTAAATCGAGCAGGTCCTTCTCTTTTTTCTGCTTCTTTTTTGAAAGATATGCATAGGCTTCGGCCGGATTTATTTCCGGACTGAGGAGCACTTCGTAAATATATTTCTCTTCAATTCTCTTATCATATTTTTTAATAAGAGTCATCGAGTTTTTGGGGAAAAGAGAACAGAAAGAAATGAATAGTTCACCTTTAACAGTAGAATTCAACCCTTTACCGTTCAGCCCGGTTTCGATTGCTGTTTTTAAGTGGGCTAATAACACTTTAGATGATTTAATGTTTCTAACGGATATAGCCGCCTGGCGTGCGACATTTGGGTTCGGGTCGGAAACCAGTTTGAAATAGTTCTTTATATCTGCCTTCAACGTAAAGCCCAGATAAGAAACTGCTTTCGCGGCTTCAACACGCACGCGCCAGTCCTTATGGGTTAGTACCTGAAGGATAAGTTTTTTATTATGCGGAAAATATTTCTCCCTTGTAAAACAGCCAAGCGCAAAGGTTTTAACCTGCGGCGGATTGATTTTATCTTTTGAAGTGAGAATAGTAATTAACGTTTTCTCAGCCTCTTTAATTCCCCCCAGGCGGGCGGCGGTAAAAAGTGCTTCAATACGGCGCCGGCTGCTTTTGTTCTTAATTTCGCTAAGAAGAATATCCTTAACTTTTGCTTTATCGAAAGGTACGCGCCGTGAGAAAAGATTAAAAATAAAAATTGAAATTCCGTCTCTATCCTTAATTTCGTTACTCGAGGCTTTTTCCAAAATTAAAGCCGCGGTCGATTCATCAGCAACCTTTCCCAGCGCATCCAATACCTCATGGGCAAACTTACCCGTTTCATTCTTTACAAGTTTGTTGTAAAGAAAATCCTGCCCCTGAAAAGAAGGGCCAACTTGGCCAACTGCAAAACAGAGAGTTTCGCCGTATTTAGAAAAATTCAGTTTTAATATATTGGGGACGAAAGAAGTATCCTGAGAATTTGAGGCGCTCAGCAATCCGGCAATTGTCTTTTCATCATTCCCTGAATTTATATAATCGAGTATAACCGATTTATTAAATTCCCGGGTAGCTGTAGTTTTAACCAGCTTAAAATCATTTTTTGTATACTGTGCAAATAAAGATGAAAAAAAAAGGAAAAAAGCTAACAAAAATTTCATTTTCGACCTAAATATTTGTTTTGTATAAGCAATATTTTTTATAAACCTCGCCCCCCATTTTAATAAGGGCGTTATTCATCATTTCGTTGTCTTCAAGAATCCAACTGGCTTCGCCGAATTCAACGCCTAGAACGTCGGCGTTTTTAATTAGTTCAAGATAAAGGAGCGAATCAATTCCTTTTTTCTGATATTCAGGAACAATGCCGAGTGTAAGTATTCTAACTATACGGAATTTTTCTTTATTGGTAAGCATATGCAAAAAACCGAAAGGGAGAAGGCGTCCGTTCATCTTTTTGAAGGGGAAATTATAATCGGGCAAGGTAAGCGTAAAGCCCACCGTCTTGCCGTCCATTTCGGCAAACAATGCAAGGGACGGATCAATCAGCTGTTTTAGGTCAGCCGCAACAGAATTTATCTCCTCTTCGGTAAAAGGGACAAACCCCCAGTTGTAAGCCCAGGCATTATTGTATACGTACTTAACCTTTTCAAGTTCATTATCGAAATCCTTAAGATTAATAGACTTGATAGAAATTTTATATCTGTTTTTTAATATTTCGCCGGCCCGCATTACTTTATCATTTTTAATTACATCTTTAGTGGCAATCTTGTACGCCAGTAATCCTTTGGCTTTAGTTAACCCTGCGCCTAATGTAAGGTCTATGTAATACGGGGGATTGTAGGGCATCATAAAGCGCGGCTGGTCGTCAAATCCATCGGTAAGAAAACCCCAGTCGTCGTTGCTCGAAGGATTTGCAGGTCCCATCATAACCGAAAGCCCCTTCTCTTTAAGCCATTTGGAAGCGGCATCAAAAAGCTTATCGGCTACCGATTGGTCGTTAATGCATTCAAAAAAGCCGAAGAACCCTTCATTCTGTCCGCTTACTTTAATATGGAGGTCGTTTTTAATTGCGGCAATCCGCCCGACCGGTTCGCTGCCATTCCAGGCAATGAACATTTCCATGTCGCTGTGGCGGAAGAATGGGTTTTTATCCTTACTTAGAATTTTTTTTCTGTCGTAAAGCAATGGAGGCACCCAGTAAGGATTGCCTTCGTAAAACTTCCATTGCATTTTTATGAATTTATTAAAATCCCTTTTCGATGAGACCGGGACAACTTTAACAGTATCCATATTCACCTATAAAAAAAGCATACCGGGGAGTATGCTTTTTTTTGATTAGTTTAGATTAAGCCAAATTCTTTTCCGACTTTCTTGAAAGTCTCGATTATGAAATCGAGGTGATGATCTTCGTGCGAAGCCATATAGCTTGTGCGCATCATCTGGCGTCCCGGAGGAACACCCGGAGAGATGAATACATTTACGAAAACGCCTTCGTCGAACAAACGGCGCCACATTTGGAAAGCAATAGCATCATCCCCTACAATAACGGGAACAATTGCTGTTCTACCATCAAGAACTTTAAAACCGATTGAACTTAATTCTTTTCTTACTTTATCGGCATTGCCAACTACTCTATCTACCAAACCGGGGTTTTCTTCCAGAATTTCGAGGGCGGCAATAGCCGAAGCAACCGAAGCTGGGGTAGGTGAAGCGCTGAAAATAAGTGCCGATGCATGGTGCTTAAGGTAATCGATTACCTTAGCCTCGCCGGCAACAAAACCTCCTAAGGATGCAAAAGTCTTGCTGAAGGTTCCCATTGTCATATCAACTTCGTTTTCGAGGTTGAACTCGCTTGCAGTGCCGCGTCCGCCTTTACCAATTATTCCAACTGCGTGAGCATCGTCAATTAAGATGCGTGCATTGTATTGTTTAGCAATTTCAACTAATTTGGGGAGGTCAACAATTTCGCCGCCGGTTGAAAAAACGCCGTCGCTTACAATTAATTTGCCTGCATCCTTATCCAGTTTCGAAATTTGTCTCTCAAGGTCTCCAAGGTCGTCATGTTTATATCTAATCATGTCGGCAGTAAGCCCTTTTGCCATAAAAATGCCTGCCCAAAGGCTTGCATGGTTATCTTTATCGGTAATTACGTATTCGCCCCTCTGGACGAGAGTCGGGATAACCCCCTGGCCTGTCTGATAGCCGGTACTGAATAAAAGGACTGCTTCTTTACCGAAAAATTTAGCCAGTTTACTTTCTAATTGTTCATGCAAATCGACTGTGCCTGTTAAATAGCGGGAGCCGGAACAGCCTGTACCATACTTTTCAACTGCTTTAATAGCCGCTTCTTTAACTCTCGGATGTGCTGTCAGGCCTAAGTAATTATTGGAACCGGCCATAACTTTCTTCTTTCCTTCAATTTGAACAACCGGTCCTTCGTTTTCCTGGATAGCCCTGAAATAAGGATAAAATCCCATAGCTTTCACATCGTCTGCCCGGGTAAACTCATAACATTTCTTAAAAAGGTCCAAAATTACCTCCTGTTTATTAAGGTAAAGTTATTTTTTGTAATTATTTTCTACAAATATTAAATTAAAACTCAATTTATTACTAATATGTCCAAAAATCAAATTATTTAGGATAGGTGAGTCATGATTCAAAATAAAATTGTTTCCGTTGTTACAGGGGGCTCCGGCTTCGTAGGCAGTCATCTGGTAGACCTTTTATTGGAAAAGGGGCATCATGTTAAATGTTTGGTTAGAAAAACCAGCAATCTGAGGTGGCTTGAAGGTAAACCGGTCGAAATTATTGACTGCGGACTTTACGATAAAGAGGCACTTAAATTAAACCTTAAGGATTGTGACTACCTTTTCCATGTTGCCGGTATAGTAAAAGCCAAAGACTGGGAAGGTTATTACAGGGGTAATGTTGAAACCACTAAAAACCTCCTCGAGGCGGTAAATGAAGTAAACAAATCGATTAAAAGGATGATTATTGTTAGCAGTTTAACCGCATGCGGCCCCAGCCTCGACGGCAATCCGGTTACAGAACTGACAGAACCTCATCCAATTACACGTTACGGAAAGAGTAAATACGAAGAGGAAAAACTGGCTAAAACTTATATGGGCTCTTTTCCTATTACTATTATTATGCCTCACGCGGTTTACGGTGAAAGAGATACCGAAATTTATCAGTTCTTTAAAACTTACAAGGGGGGACTTCTTCCCCTGATTGGCTTTAACCAGAAAAAGCTTAATTTAATTCACGTAAAAGACCTTGTGAACGGAATTTATCTAGCTTCTGTATCGGATAAGGCTATAGGGCAAAAATATTTTATTGCTTCTGAAGAAATTTACGATTGGCCTACTATAGGGCGGGCAATATCAAAGGCTTTCGGAAGAAAAGCATTAACTGTAAGGCTGCCTCATCTTATTGTATATACCGTAGCACTTTTTGCTGAGTTCTTTTCCTTATTCTCAAAAAATGCCGCTACATTCAATCTCGAAAAGGCAAAGGATTGGGTTCAAAAGAACTGGACCTGCAGTGTTGAAAAAGCTAAAAATGAAATAGGCTTCCGTCAGACTGTTTCGCTTGAAGAGGGTATTAAGCGTTCTATTGACTGGTACCGCGAAATGAAATGGCTGTAAGAGAGCTTTTTAGGACTGTAATAGAGGTGCGTTTGGCACTCGTTACAGTCCGAACTGCCGAAACCAGGAGCGATTATTTTAAGATTAAATATTTTAAATAAGTCCTGCGATAATACACATTCAAAGGACTTTTTCTTATCCCTGAAGATGTAAACTTCTTTAACCGTAAAATCATTTAAACTTGTAAGAAAATCGATGTGCCAGTGGAGTGGTTTATTCTTACGGATATGCCTTTGAATTCTTGCAATTAAATTCTTCTGAGCACTGCCGGTGTAGTAATAATATCCAGCCGGAAATGATATTCCTTTGAATTTTCCCGAAGAGATAATTACTTCTTTACCGGATTCAATTAGAAGGCAGTAAGTACCCCCTATAATGTCAGTTGTTTTTGGCACCTTCCTGAATCCAGGTTTTAATGCCGGCAATCTGATTACTGGTTAGAGGTTTGACAGCAGAGCCTACGGGAGGCATTAAAGGAGCGCCGTTTCCGGTTATTGCCCATACAACCTTGCTGTTATTCGGATTCCCGGGGGCTATCATTGTGTAATCGGCTATGGCAAAACCGTATGAGGTAAGCACCAAGCCGCCTGCCTGGGTCCGGTCGTCGTGACATCCGCTGAGGGCGCATTTAACTGTAAAAACCGGCTGAATATATTCCGAATAGCTTACATTCGAAGAGGGAATTACTTTATTATCAATTTGCGTAGCGGTAATCGAATCGTCGCACGCGTAGAAAATTATTCCCCCCAACAGCGCTGCACAAAGTATTAAATAGGCTTTATTCATACAAAAGGCTTTCTTTTTATTTCCTAAAAATAAAAAATCCTTATTCCTAATGAAATGTAAATTGACAAAAGGAGTAAACTTATTTACATTTGATACAAGAATTTGAACATTTTTGTTTCTGATTTTCTTTGAAATATGGGGATATAGCTCAGTTTGGGAGAGCGCTT
>DAHYUM010000078.1 GCA_027398005.1 bacterium | reverse complement strand
TGTTATTATAACCTTGCCGAATATGATTCGGCTCTTGTGTTCTACCGCAGGATTTTCTCTAATTACCCCAATAGCCAGTACGTCTTCGATGCGATAAGAGGTATACAGGACTGCTATATGATGAAGGACCAGCCCGAAAACGCGATATCTGAAATTAACAAATTCCTGTCGGCCAATCCGAAATCGAAATATGCCGACCAGATGAGCTATAAGAAAGGGGATATTTACTACAGCATTAATAACTATGTAATGGCAATAAGTTCTTATTCGGCATTTATAAGTTCATACCCCAAAAGCGATCTTGTGCCTAATGCATACTACTGGACAGGCAAAAGTTACGTTATGAATAATAACCCCGCCGAAGCAAAAAACAATTTTAAAGTCGTTGCCGATAAATTTATAACTTCTGAAGTAGGGGTTGATGCCGTTATTGAGCTTGGCAATATTTACCTTAATGAAGAAAATTTTAACGATGCGCTTACACTTTACGACAGGGCGATTAAAGAACTTCCCGATTCCAAACGGATGGCCGAACTCTTATTTATGAAAGCGGGAATATACCTTAAAACCAACGACCTTTCGAAAGCGTATCAGGCATATAATGATATAATTAATTATTACGACGGTTCCATCTTCGCCTCCAAAGCAAAGATTGAACTGGGGCTTTTGGAACTTGCGGGGGGAAGGCCCGAAAATGCCGAGCCTCTTTTCAGGAGCGAAGCCGAAAGCAAAGTTGACGACCTTGCGGCTAAAGCACAGTATTATTTGGGCGTCTCGTTATTCCAGCAGAATAAAATTCAGGATGCCATAATCGCCCTGGTTAGAATCAGGTCGGTATTTGGAATGTTTGATGAATGGTTTACAAAATCGCTTATTACCCTTGGCGATTGCTATGTTAAATTAAACGATAAGGCAAAAGCAAGGGAAATGTACCAGGCGGTGCTTATAAGACATAAAGACGATACATACGCAACTGAAGCCACTAAAAAATTGAAAGACTTATGAAAAAATTAATATTATTCCTCTTTTTGCCGGCTATCATTTTCGGCCAGACCGAAAATAAACAGTCGCTTGAATTACCCGATTTTATAATTACCGGAACGCGCGGCGTCGAAATGCCTGTTCTTCAGAAGAAGAAACCGAAACTTATTCCGGTCTTAAGCAACGATTTCTTTATGCCTCTCTTTTCGCCTGAAGATTTCGCCCCCGAAATTCTCCCGGCGCCGTATCAGAAAGAATTGAAGCTGGCATCCCCCGTAACAACTTATCAGGGCAAAGCCGCTGTTAGCTTAGGGCGTTATACACTGCCTGCAGGCGAGTTCAGTTTCGTCAAAGATTTTTCGGGACTTATAATGAACTTTAACGCATTAGGTTCGAACATAGGGGATTATGTACCGAATGCCGGGTACAACAATTCACTCCTTTCTTTGGGGGGCGATTATTTTGTTAAAAGCAGTTCCTCTTTCTTCAACGGAACGAAATTCAGTTTTAACGGAAGTTATTTCAGGAATTCATATAAAATGTTCGCTTCTCCGGTTCCCGCAGACGAAAGGAACAGTTCTATTTTCAGCGAGGGAGCTTCTTTAAGCAATAACGCGTTCGAATACATGAGCTACGATTTTGCTCTTAACGCAAAACAATCAGCATTTAACTACCTCGATTCAAAAGAAACAATGGTAAACGGAATTGGAAGTATAGAGTTTAAATCGCCCCTGTTTAATATAGTAGGGCGGATGGATTATAAAGGGGCGGCTCTTAAGAATAACGCAGGGTACGACGATTACAATGCGCTTCTCGGAACAACGGCATTGCTTAAGATTAAACCAGTAAGCGGAATGGTAGCTTCTTTCGGGGTTTACCTTGCAAACTATAACAGTAGCAGCTTTTTTATGCCTGCCGCCAGTTTAGAACTTATATTAAACCAAAGTTTATCCCTTTTTGCCGATTTCTCTCCGCAGGTTGAATTGAATTCATTCTCCGATATCCTTTCGGTTAACCGATATGCATCGTTCCAGCCGGCGGTTTTCCAGAGAAAGAAGGGCGATATGAAAGTTTCTCTCAGGTATGAATACGGAAGGTATTTCGAAATTACAGGCGGAATGGGATTTGCAAGCTACGCCAACTTCCTTTATTTTGAAGACAATATATTCCCCGGCGTTTTTTCTCCCATGCAGACCGACGCAAAGAGATTTTATTCATTCTTTAAATTTACATTCCTTCCGGGTCCGTTCGGATATTTTTACAGCGACTTGACATTCCAGCAGGTTAAAAATGACGGGGGCAATTATATACCATACCAGCCGATGCTTGATGCAGACCTAGTTTACGGATATGATTTCGATTCGGGCTTGCTGTTCAAGGTTAAACTCGGTTTACAGACAGGCGCTTATACCGATTCGGCTAATAATGATAAGCTTCCTTCGTTCCAGGATTTATCGGTTTCACTCGGGTACAAAATACTTAGCAACCTTACTCTTAAACTCGAAGCCAACAATATCACCGGCAGCAGGAATTACTATTTTAATGGATACCGGGAAAAACCATTTGATATTTTGGCCGGAGTTGAGTATCGTTGGTAGTTATGAATAAAGAAATTCTTACAAATACTGTTTCCAGGCTGCTCGGGGTCTCCAGTTCCGAAAAGGAATTTGCATTCCAGATTTTTATTGAGAAGACTGCAGAAGTACTGGGCATTAACGAGGCTATAAAGTACGATAGCCTTGGGTTCTTTTACTTTAAAGAGGAGGAACCTGATGCAAATGCCGATATGGAAACCCTTCTGTTTGTACCTTTGAAGGAAGAGACAGGACTTACGGATGAAAATTATTTCCTCAGTTTCGAAGTTAAAAAGAGAAACCGTCCCGCTCTCGATTTCGATCCCTCGGTATTCAGCTTAAGCATCGATAAATCAACTTTACCTTTCGAAAGCAGCGCTAAATCGAATGCAGATATTTCATACCAGCTTCTTAAGAAAACCATTGAAGAAAGGGTAGCCGAATTAATTGAGGGGGCAGTGAAAATTGAGAATTTCAATATGCTCGATTCCTTTAATGAAGGCGAAACCCGGCAGGATGAAATTGTATTCAGCGAAGAGAACGACCTTATAATGGTTCCCGAAGATTCTTCGTACGAAGAAATGATATTCAATAAAATGAATCTTCAAGACTCCGGTGAAGCCGCCGCCGAACCTGAATTATCTGCAGAAACTGCTCCGCTCGAGACTGCACCTGAATTGGAAGATATAGAAGATATTGTCGAAGTATCCGAATTTAAAGAACCTGAAATAGCAGAGCCTGAATTAGCCGCTTTGGAAGATGAGGCAGTTGAAATTGAAGTTAATGCGGACGTGCCGATGCCGGAGGATGCACAAGCTGTTATGCCGGAGGATATACCAGCCGTAATTGAAGAACCTTTAGTTGAAGACGCCTCCAATCCCGAACCCGAAGCGCCTTCCGGTGAAAAGGAATGGGAATGGAGCGCAGGTATAATTGAAGATGAAAATGAAATACCCGTAAACCCTGAAAAGGAAGATATAAAAACAAACATACAGGAACCCTTGGAAGAGAATAAAGAAGTTACCCAACCCCCTACAGCCGATCCGTTTGCAGAACTTGAAAAAGTTCTGGAAGCAGATGAAAAACCAGTCAATAATATGACGGGGAATGCAAGTCCGGAACATAATACCGACCGGGCCGCCGCGAGGAAAACAAATAATGACATTAAGGAGGACGAAATGTCAGAAGAACAAGATAATAATCCTGTTGATGACAACAACTATAATCCATACGACGATTCTAACCAGAAAAGGAATATGATTCTTATTTCCGCGCTGATATTAATTGTACTGATTGCCGTTTATATTATTATCTTTAACGGTTTTGGTATAATGAAAAAGAGTACTCCGCCGCAACAGACTACTGCAACCGAGCAGACAACGGTTCAGCCCGAGGTAAAAACTGAAAACCTACCGCAGGCTCAACCCTTAAAAGGGGATGAAGTAGGCGCAAAGGGGCAGGCTAAGGAAACAGATAAAATGCCGGTTCAGAAGAATGCAAAAACACCTGTTCAGGCTAAAACGGATAATGCCCCGGCCGGCAGTCTTATAAAGGATATGAAAAACGAGACTAAAGTAGGCATTAATATTTTCAGCGATGGGGGCAAATTCTACGTTCAGGTTTCAAGCTGGAAAAATATGAAAAAAGCCGAAGATGAAGTAAAGAAACTGAAAGCCAAAGGCGAAAACGCATTTATGGTTAAAGCATACATCGAAAAATTTAAAGGCACATGGTACAGGGTAAGGGTAGGCACATTCAACACTAAGGAAGAAGCCGAAGCTTACAGCAAAAAACATAATATATTGTAATACGATTTTTGAATGCAAAAAAAAACAGCAGCTAAAAACTGCTGTTTTTTTATACCTAATTTTCATTTCCGCCGGGGGAATCTGCCTCCGGTTTCTTTTTATCTTCGAAGTAATAAATCTTATAAAAGAAATATTCAACCACGGCAAGAATTGTAAGTGAAATTGCATCCCTGTCGTAATAGATGCCAAGCCCTTTCTTGTTTATAAACAGCTGTGTAAATGAGGAAGTAACAGCCCATCCAACGGTAAAGAGCAAAGTTATAAGGGCCAGATTGATGAACGAGGATGAAAGGGATTCCTCCTGCCATTTCTTAGTGAAAATATAGAGGATGAAAATAAAATGAAGAAAAAATATGAATGCGTTTATCATAGTTTAATTCGGGTTATTTAAATTCCTGTCTTTGCTCGAATTTATCAGCTTCGTGCCTACAAGTCCGCCGATGCTTCCGAAAATTGAATTAATGAATAACTGGTCCAATGTAAATATTACAGCGTAAAAGAATGAAAATCCGTAAGTGGCAATATCATCTTTTGCTTTAAGCAGGGTATCGGTCATTTGTTTCTTTAACTGGGCATCCAATGGAAAATCCTGCAGGCTTTTTACAAATTCGTTTGCTACAACGGTAAAATTATTGCTTTTGAAGACATAGGTAAGCAAAAGGTCTATTAAGCTGCCGAATGCAGTGGCAAAAACACCTGTTAAAAAGCCGAACAGGAGCCCTTTTGAATAGGGAATGTAGTCATAATTTTTATTAGCCTTCTGGTCCAGCACAAGCGCATAGTAAGAGGCAAGGGGAAGCAGAATACAGCAGGCCATATTGCCCAATACTGGAACGTTTTCAATTACGCCTATGGAAAAGCCGGCTACTAATGGAGCAAGGTATTTTTTCAATGCTTTTTAACTCTTATTTCGTTAAGTAATTCAATTATAGCGTTGTAAAAATATAAAAAAGAAACTACACCGAAAAGGGAACCGGTTAAAAATGCTATCGTTTTGAAATATGGATAAAGCCCGAAAGTAGTGGCAATCGAGTCGAAAATCATCGGTGCGCCTCCAATAAAAAGCGCCTCTTTCTTAACCGTTACCTTTTTGGCAATAAAAATATTGGCCAATGCCGCCAGAAATGCCCCAATATAAATACCGGCGCAACGGGCGCATACGAGGGTTTCGTAATGCCCCGATTTGATAAGTTTATGCGCGTCCTGATGGCATACAAATGAATAATTCTGTTTAAGGTAGGGGATAAGATAAAAAAGCTTATCCCAAAGGGGGGTAAGGAATTCCACTAAGAAACCGAGGCACCAGATGGTTATAAGAAGGAACAGGCCAATCTTAATCTTTCTGTTCAATCGAATCCCGGTTATATATGGAAATGCTGTTTTCGGTAAGAATATAAATCCTATCCCCATACTCAATGGCGTCTATAAGGCTTGCTTCTGTTTTGGGCGAGTACTTTTTAAATTGCGGCGTAGTATGCTCTCCGTTCACGGGAGCAATTAGGAGATACGAGCCGAAAACTACTGTCATAATATTATTTTGTATATGTAGGTTTACCGGGATTTCGGAAAGGTTGTAGGATGCAATTCCGTTGCCGAACTGGTCGTATACCAGAATCCTTTTCCCGTCTATAAGGTAAATTGAACTGTTGTTGTCAACGGCAAGCTTTATCGGGTCGGCTACGGCAAATTTCCCGTAGCTGTAACCGCCGAATGAATTGACGAATTCCCAGGTGGCATTAAACCGGATAATCTGTTTATTGTCGGAATCGGCTACATAGAGGTCGCCGAAATTTGAAGCCTGCGCCGAAACCGGATATTTGAATAGGCTTTGTGTCTGTGTAAAATTTTTCGGATCGAGTGAAAAAAGAAAATTCAGGTCCTTATCGTAGACCTGTATTCTGCTGTTATTCTTATCGGTTATATATACTCTCAAAATGGTAGCACATAAGTCAACCGGGTTATCGAATGTATAGTCGTCCCATCCGGTTCCACCTATTTTTTTTATTTCCCGGCCGGTAGAATCTATTTTTATTACTTCGCTTGTGCCTTTGTCCAGTACGTAAATCAGGTCCGGGTTTATGATTGAAAATGCAGCCGCCCTTTGAAATTCGCCTATTTTACCAATTTCCTGAGAGTAAATGAATAATGGGGAAAATAATAGAAAGGAGAGTATAATTAAACGCGTTCTTTTCATATCCAATTCTAAATGATTATTCTAACTGCCGGTAAAGATAAGAAATTACTTGACATAAATATAGGATTGTGATAATTTTTACCCGAATTAAGTGTTTTATAAGAGCTTACAATGAAATATAAGGCTCTTATTGTTTTAATATTTATTCCCTTCATCTTTGCCTGTAAACCGGAAAATGAAATGAGCAATTCTCCCAAATTAGAGGAGGGAAGCATTTCATTAATTGCGCCAAACGGAAGCGAGAAGTGGCAGGCAGGCACAAACCAGTTAATTAAATGGCAGAGCAAAGGAATCGATTCGGTAAAAATTGATTATTCAATTGATAACGGAGCCAGCTGGATTTTTGTGGCTCTTAACAAAACAAACAGCGGCAGTTTCAGCTGGAACCCGGTACCCGATACCCCCACGCCAAATGCACGCGTAAAAATTTCGGATGCCGGGAAGGGGAGTATTTTTTCAATAAGCAGTAATTCATTCTCAATAACTGCGCATCCAGCCATAAGCATAACAAAACCGGCCGGAGGCGAAATTTGGTATTCCGGCACAAGCCAGCAGATTAAATGGACTTCATCCGGAATTACCGGCGTGGCTATTTCTTATTCATCAAATATGGGATTAACCTGGAGCATCATAACCTCTTATACTCAGTCAAACGGAATCTATCTTTGGGAAAATATACCTGCGTGCGGCTCGGGTTTGTGCAAAATTAAAATTGCCGATGCCGCCGATCCGGAGAATTATGCAATCTCCGAAGGCAAATTCAGCATCATTCCTCCCACCGGAAAATCGATTTCAATTACCTCCCCCGCCGGGGGTGAAGTTTTATTCCCTTATGCCAATTATGAAATAAAATGGAATTCTTCTTCGGTGCAGATGGTCAATTTGTACTTTTCACCGGATATGGGAATTACATATAACCCTATTACCGGTCCAATTTTAAATGAAGGGAAATATATTTGGCAGGTGCCCGAGTTAAATTCGAACCTGTGCAAAATATTGATTAGGGATGCCGATGATAGCAGCATTTATTATGAATCCGGCGGCACGTTTACAATAAATTCAACCAAGTATTTAACTGTGACGTATCCCGTTGGCGGAGAAAAATTTACCGCAGGCGATTCTGTTACAATTTACTGGCGCTCTGCCGGATGTAATTTTGTAAGTATTCAGCTTTCTGTTTCGCCTGAAGGGATGCCAAGGGTTTGGAATGATATTGTGCTTAGTACCCCGAACGCGGGCTCGTACAAAACTGCTTTTAATGCAGAAGGTAATAACTGTTTTATTAAGGTTTCTTCGGCGCAGGCCGACGGGCCCTCCGACGAAAATGATATACCTTTCGAGATTATTAAAAACAATTCCTTAAACAAAGGTATAATCAGCAGGTATAAATAAAAGCTGGTAGGGCAAAAAAAAGAGGCATTCAGTTGAATGCCTCTTTTAGAAAATTTATCTTATTGTTCCCCTTATGGAGTATGAAGTATTACCCCGCGGTGAAGTAACCGAAATGGTTATTGTAAGGGGGGATAGTTTGTCTTCAGTCGGGTTGCCGTCTTCAGCAGAAAATGAGAATATAGTGGAGCCGTTGCCGCTAGTCATTACATCGGGCATGGTAAAGCCGGTTGCTCCGTAAAGCTTGCAGGCTCCGCCGTCGGTCGAAATTGAAACCGAAGTCCCCGAATCCATCGGATGCCCCAGAATATCTTCAAGGGTAAATGTGAAATCCTGCGAACCCCCGTTGTCTATTGCGAATGTCGTTGGGGTAATAGATAGGGTACCAACCGGACCAGAAAGCAGTCTCTTTGTAGTTGTTGAAATTGTAGTGCTTGTTTCGTCAACCGTTTTGGCTGTAACCACAAAAAATCCCGGACCGAATGTAGGATCGTTAGGTGAAGGCTCGGTTAATAGGCTTACAGTTGCAACGCCTGCCTGGTTTGTCTGCGCCGAACCGGCAATAATACCGCTCGTTGTTTCGAAATAAACCGTTGTTCCGGGGCGTACCGGATTTGAATATTTATCCCCCACATAAGCGCTGAATTGAATTTCCTGTCCTACAATACCCAAATAAGGATAGTTTAATTTATCGCATGCAACAATAAAATGTGCTGGGTCAGGCAATCCTCCGTAAACCGCCATTGCAACAGGTATTGAACGGAGCTGTGTTCCGTTTACTGTTGTAGTAGCAATAACCTGTACTACGCCTGCTTTTGTGCCGCTGTTAACGGTTACTGTTGCCTGGCCGTACGAGTTGGTTTTAACACTTGCAGGGAATACATATTCGCCCGAGCCGGGGGATGAGCCTATGCTGAAGAATAATGTTACAGCATGTGCCGGATCGACCGGTTTGCCGTTGGCATCCTGAACTTCGAATACTAAATTGGCCGCTTCCTGCGAACCGCTCCCTTTAATGCCTATGTTATTAACGGACTGCGATTTAAGCACTATCGAAGCTGCATTGCCCGAAGGATCGACAGTAGTTGATACTTTGCTAAGGTAAATTGCCGGTATCTGGATTGTCTTGCCTATAAGGGCAAAGGTAGATAATGTATCGGGGTAATAACCTTCCTTCGAGGTGATGAAAGGATATTCGCCGCTCTGGTCAATATTGGTAGTAAAATTAAAAATACCGGATGAATCGGTTACATCCCCTTTATCAACTCCGTTTACCACCACTCTTGCTACTGCCTGAACGATTGGAGCTCCGGTATCCTTATCGTATACCTGTCCCTTGAAAGTTACATCGCCTCCGGAACCGCTTATAGGGCTCGTTCCGTTATCGATTGTGCTTGTGTCTTTTAATTTACAGCCGCTTAAAATAGCTGCAATAATAACTAAAACTGAAAGTAATTTCGTTCTCATTGGTATTCTATTCAATTAGTTTATTTATAATTTACTTGATGTTTACTAGTAAGTCAAGCAAAAATAAAGCGGGGTGTGACAAATGTCATTAAACTATTTTTACCGGCTGCCGATAATACAATAGGAGTGTTACATTTTTTCGGAGAAACAATGAGTTATCTTGCGCAGTCAATTGGAAATATAGTTATTGTAAAAGTTCTTCATACCGAAGCGACACTTAAATACGCTATGGATTTCAGGAACTATCTTACTGACCTTATTTCGAAAGGGAACAATAGAATCATAGTCGATTTGACATCGACAACCTTTATGGATTCCACTTTTCTTGGGGTGCTTGTTTATATGCTTAAGAAATCGGCCGCTGCAGGGGGCGACTTAAGGATAATTAGGAACAGCGGCGATTCGCCGGTCTGGAAAATGTTCGAAATTACAAACATGATAAAAGTCTTTAAAATATACGGCCACTCTTCAGAGGCAATTAAGAGTTTTGCCCTCTGAGTTTAGAGGGATGGGGAATAATCGTTTAAATTTATACTTTAATCCCTTTAACGGGGATGAAATAGAAAAAAAGTTAAATTTTCCATCCAATTTTTAAGAAAATATTTTACAAAAGGGCTGGATTTTTATATATTTGTGTATTGCCCTGTGGTGTAATTGGCAACACGTCTGACTCTGGATCAGAAGAGTCCAGGTTCGAGCCCTGGCGGGGCAGCAAAAAGAAAAACCTCTGAATGAAACTCAGAGGTTTTTTTGTTTTAAACCGGTTCGTCAGGGCGAGAAGTTTATCCCGAAAGCCTCGAGCCTGCCGAGAGGCGCATCGGGAAGCCCTGGCGGGCTTGCCCGACGCTTGCTGGGAAAGCTTCCGGGCTTATTGTGGGTTAATTTGCTGGGAGGGGAGTGACTATTTAATCAGTAGTAATTTTGTATTCATAACTTTATTGCCTGCCTGTAATCTGGCAATATAGATTCCAGAAGGCAGGTCACTTGCGTTGAAGTTAACCTGATGAACACCTGCTGATTGTTCTTCATTTACAAGACTGGCAACTTCTTGAGAAAGAACATTATATACTTTTAATGTTACCTGCCCTGCTTCCGGTAATACATAACGGATTACAGTTGTTGGATTGAAAGGGTTCGGATAAGAACCGATTGAGTAATCGGTAGGTAATTTAGAAATTTGCATTGTTAATTCATGATTATAATTCCCAATTGAAGGATTTATCTCACCATACACAGCTATAAAATCATCATCTGATGTTGAGCTGTTAGGATTATAAACAGCTCTTACATCGTACCATAATAAATCATTTAAATATGTATCGTTATATAAACAATCATTATCCGTGTAGCTTGTTGTATTATGATTTGCGGCTGCAATCATAACTGCATTTCCAGTCACGCCATTATGCTTTATTCTTCTCCAGATTTGATATGATACGTTAGTATCGGGATGTTGATCCCAATATATAGTTATTGGTTGCCCAACAACAGAACCATAATATTGATTTCTATAATCATTTACTGGTTTAACTATTTTCATTATGGCATTAAATGTAATGAGTGTTTGAGTTTGAGGCGTATAACTAAACGTTGAATTGTTTGTATAATATACGTCGTTTTTATTTAGGTAATCTAAAATATATAACATACTGCCAACGGTCTTTGAATTTATAGTAATCGATATTTGTGTGCCGTTTTTTTCTTTTATAATACTGTTTTCTGGTATTGTCGTAAGCCCAATGCAAGCACTTGTACCTAAGAATTTTAATTTTTCAGCTGGGTCAAAATTTGCAGTTAATGTCCTATTGCCTGATTGTAATACCTTTGTAATTTCCGATCCCCCAATACTCCATGCATTCCACAAATAATAATCAGCTGCAGATTGATCTTGTAACGCAGAAATAGATACAGGAAATTCAAGAGTATTAAAGGATTTAGATAAAAAAGAACCTGACGGAATTGATTCTGATGAATTATCGAAAAATTGGATAATACCACCATCAAAGCTATTATTAACATTTATCATATAATCGCTACACGTTGTATATGAAGTAGAAGTATGAGTATTAGCTTTTTTATAGTGAATTGATTTGTTTGTATCATCATAATAAAAATAAGTATCACCACCATCAGGCTCCCATTTCCATTTTATATAAACATCGCCAATAACAATATAGTTATTAGTTTGAATCGCTACAGAATAGGGGATCTCTGCTGGGAATAGACCTGGATTAGACCCTTCGCTAACACCGCCAACACTGAAATTACCATTGTACCCCTCAGAGACAAAAGATGAATTTGTACTACTTTCAAATCTGTTCCCATTAAGTGTGTATACTTGATATCTGCCCCCCTGATAAACGATATATTTTACAGATACACTTATTGCTACAGTATCATTACCGATTATTTGAAACGCTTTAATATACCCTTCGTACGGGGTAGCATGAATAAATGATACCATAATAAATAATAATATGCATGTTATTATTTTTACATCATCCTCCATTTATTTTTATATTTAATCCGCAAATAAAGGTGCATTTTTAAAAACCAGGAAAGTTTTATTTTATTTGCAACCTTGGAGAGACTACGATGTGTCTCTCCTTTTATATTTTATTGTTTATATACGCTTTATTTACCATGCCATATGATTGTTTTTTGCGGGTAGCTTAAAGCTTGATACCCTACAATAAACAGTTCTTTTCCATCACCCCAGACGGCTTGATATAGTACATCTTCATAACCTGACATAAATTTTTGTATTTGCTCCCAATTAGAGCCATCGTAAAAATAAACGTAACCACGATCACCAACTGCTAAGATATAATTATCATTCAAAGCGTGTAGTCCATTAACAGTATAAGGAACACTTAATAACCTAACATAACCATTGTTCTTGTACTCCCAGATTCCAGTTGCCCCAAATGTAAACAGTCTATTTGATGGGGAAACATATAAATCCCAATCTCCAAATTTATATTGTGAAAGTGGATTATTTATAGTCATAGAATCAATAATTTTCCAGTTATTATAAGTGCCTTTTATCTGATAAAATACATTTTTTGTTGTGCCATACATTGAACCTGTAAAAAATGTCGTATCGTTATAAAAGGCGGAAGCTCTTATATAGTATTCACCTCCACTTTCAGGCTTGATCCTAAGACAATCGTAATTCCATTTAACGCCATTATAATAAAGAATGTCTCCATTTCGTCCACCTGCATATATATTTGATGGTCTATTACCGCATATTGTTAACATGCCATTCGCTTTTTGAACTAATGCAACTTCTGACCAGCCCACCCCATTATATTTAATTATTTTACTTCAGATCG
>DAHYUM010000077.1 GCA_027398005.1 bacterium | reverse complement strand
CCCTGAACCACCAATAGAGTTCGGAATGTGCCTATCGTAACATCGCTTATGCGCATGCACATTATAAGAAGAGCGCCAAAAAGTACTTCTAACATATTTTTTTCTTTTCTTTTTCTAACACAAACTTATTAAAATAAATTATATTTCGGTGGGTAAAATTAAAACTCTAGGTTATGTTCGAAAAAGAAAGAGAAGCATTGGTAGAAACCCTTATTCAAAAGGGTATTAAGGATAGGGAAGTGCTTAAAGCGGTTTTAAGCGTTGAAAGGCACCTTTTTGTTCCGGGCGCTATTGCATCCCACGCCTATAAAGATACGGCCATGCCTATAGGGTACGGACAGACAATTTCGCAGCCATATACGGTGGCTTTTATGACACAGGCCCTGAACCTTAAACCGGGTTCAAAAATACTCGAAATTGGCACCGGTTCCGGGTATCAGGCCGCTATTCTGGTTAAAATGGGTATGAAAGTTTATACCATTGAAAGAAACGATAAAATTTACGCTACTACATTAAAACTGTTCGAAAATATGGGGCTTCGTGTTGCGGCACGCTGTTCCGAAGGCACTATCGGGTGGGATGAATTTGCCCCCTATGATGGAATTATTGTAACTGCCGGGGGACCTACAATTCCCAATAACCTTAAAAAACAGCTCGCAATTAATGGCAGAATGGTAATTCCCGTAGGCGATAAAAGCGGACAGACTTTGTATATTCTTACCAAAATTGCCGAAAATGATTTCCAGATTGAGGAAGAACCTAATTTCGCCTTTGTTCCACTAATAGGCAGGGAAGGGTGGAAAGAAACGTAATTATTATTGCCGGACCAACTGGAGCAGGCAAAACGGGGCTGGCTGTTGAACTTTCTCAATATTTTCCCTCCGAAATTATTTCGGCCGATAGCAGACAGGTTTACAAATATCTTACCATTGGAACGGCCAAACCGGGTACCGGGGAGATGAATAAGGTTAAACATCATCTGGTGGATTGCTTTGAACCCGATTTTGAGTACAACGCCAGCAAATTTGAAAATGATTCTCTGAGCATAATAGAAAACCTTTTTAAGGCAGGCAAAACTGCAATCGTTGCCGGGGGCTCGGGGCTCTATATTAAAGCTCTGGTGGATGGAATCTTCAACTCTGCCGATACCGACGATGAATTCCGCGAAGAACTCCTGGAGAAAAGAAGAATCCACGGCGATAATTACCTGTATGATGAATTGAAAAAAATTGATCCGGTAAGCGCCTCTAAAATGCTCCCCCAAAACTGGAAAAGGGTTATAAGGGCTCTTGAAGTATTCCATCTTACGGGGGAACCGATTTGGAAACTGCAGGGGGAATATAAAAGGGATGTTGAGTGCAGTTTTATTCAGTTCGGGCTTAACTGGAACAGGGCCCTGCTTTATAAGCGGATTGAAGACCGGGTTGATAAAATGATTGAAGACGGCCTTATTGATGAAACTAAAAATGTGCTCCAGATGGGGTTCGATAAAAACCTTAACGCGCTTAATACAGTTGGGTACAAAGAAATTATCGAGTTTCTGGAAGATAAAATCTCCCTTGAAAGGGCTGTTGAATTAATTAAAAGGAACACCCGCCGCTTTGCTAAAAGACAAATGACCTGGTTCAGAAAAGATACAAGAATTAAGTGGGTTGATATTAATTCAGATGAAGATTTGTCTGCCGCGCCTCAAATTATACTTAAGCATTTAAAAAATTTCTGACGGGGAACGTACCTGCCGGTATCCGATTACCCCTTAAATTGGCCTTTAAGCGGAAAATAATTATCTTTAAAAACAACAATCGAAGAATCATATATGAAAGATAAAATCAGAATTGCATCGGGACAAGGTTTCTGGGGGGACCTGATTGAAGCTCCCTATCTTCAGGTAACTAAGGGAAATATCGATTATCTGGTTATGGATTACCTTGCGGAAGTGACTATGTCCATTCTGCAGAAACAGAAAAATAAAAATCCAAATGCCGGCTATGCCAAAGATATTCCTCCTCTTATGAAGAGAATTCTACCATTCTGCGTTGAAAAAAAGATTAAAGTAATTACAAACGGCGGCGGAGTAAACCCCGAAGCCTGCGCCAACGAGATTTTTAATGTGGCTAGGGAACTGGGAATTAATAATCTTAAAATTGCCGTTATACTGGGGGATGATATTAGAACCCGCATAGACAGCCTAGTTAACGAAGGGCATCCCCTTAAAAATATGGAAACAGGGGAGCCGGTTGATAGAATTAAAGATAAACTTCTTAGCGCAAATGTCTATTTCGGCGCTTTCCCTATTGTTGAAGCTCTCCAAAAAGGAGCCGATATTGTTATTACCGGCAGAACTACCGATACCGGTTTGACTCTTGCTCCGATGATTTATGAATTCGGGTGGGATAAAAAGAATTTTGACCTTCTTGCCGCGGGCACCGTTGCTGGGCATATTCTTGAATGCGGCGCGCAGGCTTCAGGAGGAAATTTTCTGGGGGACTGGCAGTCGGTTGATAATTTTGCCGAAATCGGTTTCCCTATTGCAGAAGCATACCCCGACGGTTCTTTCGTAATTACCAAACACGAAAATCTGGGGGGAAAAGTATCTTTCGAAACCGTTGCCGAACAGCTCGTTTATGAAATTGGAGACCCTAAAAATTATATTACCCCCGATTGTATTGCCGATTTTACCTCAATTAAACTGCAGGACCTTGGCAATAACAGGGTTAAGGTTTACGATATTAAGGGGTTCGAAGATACCGAGTTTTATAAAGTTTCCTGTTCCTATGCCGACGGCTACTCGGCTGTAGGGAGCCTAACATATTCGTGGCCTCAGGCACTTACAAAAGCTAAAGCCGCAGATAAAATTTTAAGGAAAAGGATGGAAAACCTTAACCTTAAGTTCGATGAGATAAGGACCGAGTTTGTTGGTTATAATTCGTGCCACGGGCCCCTTGCTAAGGAAATTGACGAGGATTCAATTAACGAACTTATGATGCGCGTTGCAGTCCGTTCATCCGATTACGATTCGGTTGAAAGATTCGGCAAGGAAATTGCCCCTCTTATTTTAACCGGGCCTCCGGCTGTTACGGGGTTCGCGGGGGGCAGGCCTAAACCGAGCGATGTTGTGGCTTACTGGCCGGCGCTTCTTTCCAAAAAAGTGGTTACTCCAATTGTAAAAATTATGGAGCTGAAATAATGAAAATTAAAATTAAAGATATTGCTCACGGCCGCAGCGGCGATAAAGGGGATGCCGCTAATGTTGGCATTATTGCATACGACGATAAAGGATACGAAATTATTAAAAAGCACCTTACCGAAGAGAATGTGAAAAAATATTTCGAGGGGGTCTGCTTCGGCGAGGTTAAAAGATGGGAAATGCCCAATATAAGGGCACTTAATTTCCTTCTTAATAATACTCTTGGCGGAGGCGGTACCGTTTCGCTTAAACACGACGCGCAGGGGAAAACACTTGCCGCCGCACTGCTTAGAATGGAAATTGATGTTGATTAATTATAAAAGGAGAATATTATAATGTACGAAGAACAGTTAAAATTGCTGATGACACAGAAAACCAGAATTGATAATCTAAGAGGTTATCTTTAAGCTGGCCGATAAGGAAATTCAGATTGAAGAAATAAGAAAGAAAAGCGAGGCTGCAGATTTCTGGAACGACCAGAAAGGGGCGCAGCAGCTTCTGCAGAAATCGAAATACCTTCAAACATGGGTCGATCTCTGGCTCGATAGAAAGAAAAAACTCGATTCAATTAACGAACTGATAGAACTCGCTTCTATGGAAGAGGACGAATCGTTCGGTCCCGAAATTGACACGGATATTGAAGAGCTTGTTTCAAGTGTCGATTCTCTTGAACTGAAAAGCATGCTAAGCGGTAAGGACGACGAGAAGAACTGCATTCTTACCATACACGCTGGTGCCGGCGGCACCGAAGCGCAGGACTGGGCTGAAATGCTTATGAGAATGTACCTGCGCTACGGCGAAAGAAACGGATTTAAAGCAAACCTTATAGACTGGCTAGACGGAGACGGCGCGGGGGTTAAAAGCGCTACTATTGAGGTTGAAGGGGAATTTGCTTACGGATACCTTAAAGCCGAAAACGGTGTACACCGCCTGGTGAGAATTTCACCCTTCGACGCCAATAAAAGGAGGCATACTTCTTTTGCTTCGGTTTTTGTTATACCCGAAATTGACGATTCAATTGAAATTGACATTAATCCTTCCGATCTCAAAATAGATACTTACCGTTCCGGAGGTAAAGGAGGGCAGAACGTTAACAAGGTTGAAACAGCGGTTCGTATTACTCACATGCCTACAGGCACTGTTGCCGCATGCCAGACTGAGCGTTCGCAGCTCCAGAATAAAACCAATGCCCTTAAACTGCTTAAATCGAAATTATACCAGATTGAGCTTGAAAAGCAGATGGCGGAACAGAATGAAATTGAAAAAGGGAAAATGAAAATTGAATGGGGAAGCCAGATACGCTCCTATGTTTTCCATCCTTATAATATGGTTAAGGATCACCGTACCGACTGCGAAACCTCCGATACGCAGGGGGTTATGGACGGCGATATTGACGAATTTATAAAACAATTTTTATTAAAATTTTCATCGGTAAGCTGAAATGCAAAAGATGATTTTTTACAAAAAGGATCAGGTGCTTGCCACCGAAGGGATTAAAGATAACAGCCTTTTTATTCTTGTTGATGGCAGGGTAGGCATTTTTAAAGGCGCCCTTAAGGTTGCCGAATTCACAGAGCCGGGCACTATTGTAGGGGAAATGTCGGTTATTCTTAAACAACCCCGTACTGCCTCAATTAAAATGCTCGAAGATTCGAATATCATTGTAGTTGAGACTACAATTGAAGAACTTATACGCCAGCATCCCGATATTACATTGAAAATAATGAAAAACCTTGCCGAAAGGCTTACGGCTACAACTAAGGATTACTGGAAACTTTCCGAAAAAGTTAATGCGGTAATCGATTTGCAAAAAATTATTAAGAAGTGGGAATGAAAACTTTTACCGATTATCTCTACTTTAACACCTCGCGCCACAGGGAATATATTAATATTACCGGCGATGTTGAGGATATTCTTAGAAGAAGCGGAATTAAAGAGGGCATGATTCTCGTTTCGGCTATGCATATTACTGCCGGTGTTTATGTTAACGATGCCGAACAGGGATTGATTCAGGATATTGACGAATGGCTTGAACATCTTGCCCCTTTTAAAAAAGATTACAGGCATCACAGAACCGGCGAGGATAACGGCGATTCGCACCTTAAAAGCCTTCTTATTCACCACGAGGTTATTGTGCCTGTTACAAACGGCAAACTCGATTTTGGAACCTGGCAGCAGATTTATTATGCCGAGTTCGACGGTATGAGAAGAAAAAGAGTTATTGTTAAGGTAATGGGGGAATGAACATGCTTGCGGGGGCATTATAATGCTTAAACTTTCGGTTACGGTTATTGCATTTAACGAGGAGAAAAATATAAGGGACTGCCTTGAAAGCGTTAAATGGGCCGATGAAATTATAATTGTCGATTCCGGAAGTGCCGATAATACCGCCGCGATAGGAAAGGAATATACTGACAAGGTTATATACAACAAATGGGAAGGTTTCCCCGCGCAGAAAAATTTTGCCCTTGGGCAATGCTCAAACGAATGGGTGCTGAGTATTGACGCTGATGAACGCGTTACCCCCGGATTAAAGGAAGAAATTATCTCAATCCTTAATTCGGAACCGGAGTTTGAAGGCTATTTCATTCCGCGCAGGAATTTTTTCCTCGGCAGGGAAATTAGGAACTGCGGCTGGTACCCCGATTACCAGATGCGCCTATTTAAAAAATCCGGGACAATTGTAGATAACCGTAAAGTGCACGAAGGGTTCCTAATCGATTCGCCAAAGGGGCATCTTAAAAATGCTTTCATTCACCTTACGCACAGCAGTCTGCACGAAACTTTCAAAAAAATTAATGAATACTCCACTCTTGAGGCCGAAGAGCTTTATAAAAAGAAAAAGGCCTCTCCCAAGAATATATTTATTAACCCTATGGCCGCATTCCTTAGTCATTTTATTGTGCGCAAAGGGTACAGGGACGGCGTTTACGGCCTTATGGTTTCCTTAATTCACGCGGCTACAAAAATGATGATGTATATGAAAATATGGGACCTGCAAAGAAGGGAAAAAGAAAAGAATTAAAGATTAAGAGGGGCGGCAATAAGAAAACGGATGCAGGCCGAAAGAAGAAAGATTTTTTCGACCGCGTTTATGAAGTGGTTGCCAAAATTCCTTACGGCAAAGTTACAACTTACGGTGCTATTGCCGAATTCTGCGGAATTAAATCCTCTGCCCGCACTGTGGGGTGGGCATTAAACGGCGCGTCTTTATCTCCGCTTCCGTGCCACAGGGTTGTAAACAGGGCGGGGGCCCTTACAGGCAAAATCCATTTCGGCGATCCTAATTTGATGGAAGACCTTCTTAGGTCGGAAGGTGTCGGGTTCGATAAAGACGGGTGTGTAATAATGGAAAAATATTTCTGGCATCCTACTTTGGGCAAAAAGAAGCGCGTACCAAAAAAAACGAAGTAAAAATTATCCTTCCGTTTTATCAATTTTTATAATATACATTTAACAGGCGTGTGCAAAAAAAATCCCCGCAGAAGATTAACTTCGTGCGGGGTTATAACTACCCTTTTTTCCCCAATCTTATATTTATTCTAATAATATTTTACCGTAAAAGATGAAACGCCGCTGCTTAAATAAATATTTACTTTCTTTGCGGTAGAATCGTAGTTACTGCTGTAGTAATGTCCGTCCCCCTTTTTAGTAAAATCTGAAAGGCTTCTCGAAACGAGGAACGAATCTCCGTAAATTCTGCATCCTACAGTCTTAGGAACAAGGACTTCAAGGTTTGCCACTCCCATTTCAATTCTGAATTCCGTAGTATCTGCTTTGTCGCCAAGTTTAACCTGCACAGTAGCCGCGCCTGTGCTCAACTTCAGGTTTTCAATTTTATAAGGGGAGAGGTCGAACTTAGCGTTGGCCGCGCCGAAATTCAAATCCATATCCCATGCAATATTCGGGTTAAGCTCCATATTGAAACGGTTTCTAATCTTTTTACCGAAGAACTGGATATTCCTTTCATGCAGATGAACGTCAACATAAGCTGTATTGCCTTCTACGTTAGTATTCAAATCGTAATTCGAAAACCATCCTCTCGAATATCCCTTAATCAGTTTATCTGTTTCGCCGTTAATTGAAAAAGCCCCCGCGCCCGAAGAAAAATTAAGCTCGCCACGGGTAATATCTTTATTCATATCTTCTTCAAGCGTTTCGGTATAGCTCGGGTTTACATAGTCGTCGTCAAATTCAAATCCGAATCCCCAGAAGAGGGAATTGACCGAGCCGAAAATGAACAGCGCAATAAACACGCCGAACAATGCCGATATTACCGGCTTTATGATTGGATGTTTGATTAGGACTAAGAGCCCCCAGAATATGAATACAAGAGGCCATAAATTCCATACGAAACTCCAATCGGCATTTATATAATTGAACTTGGCCGCAAGAATAAGCAATCCTATAGTTGCCAGAAAAACACCCCAAAACAATCTGCCTGTTCTCATAACCGCCTCTACTTTTTAATTGAATTAAAAATTAATAATCCGCCTGCAGCAATTACAACAATCGGGAAAAAGAGCTCAAAATCGAACGAGGGAATAATATTCCAGAAAAGGAATAATGCCCCCAGTGCTATAAGAATTATGCCGAATACAAGTCCGCCTGAAGAGCTTTTTTTAGGAGCATACTTCGAATAGTCCTCGTTCATAGGATTATAATCGAATTCATGCTTTGGAGCCTCGGCCCCTCCGTTCTCAGACGGGGTACCTTCCTCTGCTCCGGTTGATGAGGGATTTGGAGGAGCTCCCGCACCCTGCTGAAACCGGGCGTAATAATGCTGAATTGGTTCTTCCGGCACGGCTATCCATAAAATTATATAGGCTAGAATTCCTATACCATGCCCCAGTACAAGAAGTACAAGAACAATTCTTACAATTATAGGGTCTATACCGAAGTATTCTGCAAGCCCCCCGCAGACACCTCCTATAACCCTTTCTTTTCTCGAGCGGTACAATCTGTCTTTCATAATAACTCCACTTTTGTTAACTCTGTATCTTTAGACGGAAACTTAAATAAAATGTTATCCCCCGTAAATCGATTTATGGCTAAAACGGAGTAATAATCGGTGAACGGCTCTTTTTCATCGGTAAACAGGAATGATTGAATGCACCGGCAAGAAGGGTAAAACAGCTTAACTGCTTAAATATATTAAAATTGACAAATAAGAGAGTAAATTAAACGGTTAATGAATATTTTTAGAATAAATTCGGATTGAATAAACTTAGATTCTTGCCTATCTTTAAAAACTAAATTTTCGGGAATGCACAGAATGAAAATTGCAGTAAACCAGTTTAATCCTCTTATTGGAGATATAGAAGGGAATTCTGCAAAGATAATTGAAGGATACAATAAAGCCCTTGAGGATGGAGCCGATTTATGCATATTTCCTGAACTTGCAGTCTGCGGATATCCTCCATTGGATCTGGTGGAGAAAAAAGAATTCAGGGAGCGTGTTAAAACGGCTTCCGAAAAAATTGCCGCCGTAACCAGGGAGGCCGGATTGATTTTCGGGACCATTACCGAAGACCTTGAAGAAAACGCAGGCACCGGTATTTATAATTCGGCTATGCTCTGTTTCAACGGCTCCGTTCAATTCGTACAGAATAAAACACTTATACCCAATTACGATGTATTCGATGAGATGCGTTATTTTGAATCGGCAAAGGATGTTGATGTTTTTGAATTCCGCAATGAAAAACTGGGTATCTCTATATGCGAAGATATATGGAACGATGCCGATTACTGGAAACACCGCAGATATATTTTCGACCCCATTGAAAAACTTAAGGACAAGGGAGCTTCCGTATTAATTAATATATCGGCCAGCCCGTACGCTTACGGCAAAAGGAAAGAAAGGCTCGAAATGCTTTCTACCCTTACCCGCATAGATAATTTCCCTCTGGCTTATGTATGCTGTGCCGGAGCGCAGACAGACCTGATATTCGACGGCGCGAGCATGTGCTTTAACCGGAAAGGGGAACTTTGCATGCTGGGTAAATCTTTCGCTACCGATTATTTCATTTTTGATACTGCCAAGGAGTATGTGCCTGTTACTGAGGTTGAAGGAAGCTACGAAAAGGAAGTTCTTAATGCTTTAATTTTCGGTTTGAGGGATTACGCGGCTAAAACAGGTTTCAAAAAAGCTCTTATCGGTTTAAGCGGCGGTATCGATAGCGCTCTTGTCGCTTATATTGCCGTTGAGGCATTCGGCCCCGAAAACGTACGTGTTGTTATGATGCCCTCCAAATATTCAAGCGAAGGAAGCGTAAAGGATTCGGAATTGTTGATTCAAAATCTTGGTATTAAATCGGATTTGGTTTCAATTCAGCCTGTGGTGGATAAGGCCCTCGAAATGCTTAACCCGCTTTTTGAAGGCGCCGGGGAGGATATTACCGAAGAGAACCTGCAGTCCCGCACTAGAGGACTTTACCTGATGGCCCTTTCAAATAAGTTTAATTACCTGCTCTGCACAACCGGCAACAAATCGGAAATGGGAGTTGGCTACGCAACATTATACGGCGATATGTGCGGCGCGCTGGGGGTTATTGCAGATGTATATAAAACAAAAGTTTACGATATAGTGAAATACATTAACAGGGATAGCGAAATAATTCCCCGTAATATAATAGATAAGGCTCCTTCGGCCGAATTGAGGGAGAACCAGACCGACCAGGATACTTTGCCCCCGTATGAAGTATTGGACGAAATATTAAAAATGTATCTTGAAGAATATAAAGAATATAATGAAATAGTTGAGGCTATAGGGGAACCTTCGGTGGTCAAGAGAGTTTTAAAGATGGTGGATGCCAACGAATTTAAGAGAAAACAGGCGGCACCCGCTTTAAGAGTAAGTACCAAGGCATTCGGGTACGGAAGACGTTTCCCGATTGTTAACGGATGGAGAAAAAATTTTTAATAAAAATATATAGAGGAAAGAATGTTGAACAGAATTTTAAAGACGCTTTTACTGCTATTTCTCTTCGCCGGTATTGCACATGCCCAGTTTGATGAAGATATTGTAAGCGCACGGCTGGGTAAAATTGCCCCTAAAGTAAAAGCGGGGGATGAACTTCAGTTCTCCCTAATTGTTACCGTTTCCGATGGTTGGCATATTCATTCAAACAAACCGAATGACCCTACTCTTATTCCGTCCCGTGTTTCGGTTGACGACCCGAAATTTAAAATCACTCAGATAAATTACCCCAAACCGAAAGAATTAAAATCGGATATCTCGGATAAGCCTCTTGTAGTTTTTGAAGGCGAGTTCCAGATTACCGGTGCAATCAAAATTCCGGCCGATATTAAAAGCGGCAAAATTAAAATTCCGGTTACGTTAAGCTACCAGGGATGCAACGATAAAACCTGCATGCCTCCGGCCGATGTAAAGAATACAATTGAAGTAACAGTTGAAGGTGTAAGCGCCGCCGCTTTGAAAGAAGAAGCTTCAAAACCTGCCGAAACTACTCCGGCTGAAAATCAGGCAGTTAATAACAATCAGCAAAATGCCCAGCCGCAGACAACTGTTTCATCCCAGCCGCAGGGGAACGAACAGCAGGCCGCAGCTGCCGATACCAATGCAGATACAAGCTCATTCGAACAGCGGGGATTGCTTCTTAATTTAATTGTAATCTTTTTCGGCGGGCTGGCTCTTAACCTTACCCCGTGTGTATATCCTTTAATACCAATTACAATTGGTTACTTCGGGGGCCAGACAGAAGGGCGCACAAGCAAATTATTTATTCTTGGACTTTTATATGTTATCGGATTATCAATCACATATTCGGTAGTGGGCGTAGTAACGGCATTAAGCGGCTCTTTATTCGGTTCGCTTCTGCAAAGTACTGCTGTAATTGTTGTAATCTGCTTAATTTTTGTTGCCCTGGCATTGAGCATGTTCGGTTTATACGAATTCAAACTCCCCGATTCATGGGTTATGAAAGCAGGGGGAGCGCGCAGCGGCAGGTTCGGCGCTTTCTTTATGGGACTTACAATGGGTATTGTAGCAGCCCCCTGTGTAGGACCCTTTGTATTCAGTCTTATTACAGTAGTAGCTAAAAAAGCCGATCCTTTCTACGGGTTCATAGTATTTTTCGTGCTATCGTTAGGGCTAGGGCTTCCGTACCTTATTCTCGCTTTATTCTCGGGCAAGCTTAAAAACCTTCCGCGCGCAGGTTTATGGATGGAAGCTGTTAAGCATATATTCGGGTTTGTAATGATAGGTATGGCACTCTACTTTGCCGCTCCATTAATTCCTAAGGAAATCAACAAATTTGTACTTCCGGTTTACGGAATAATCTCCGCGGTATATCTCTTATTCTTCGATAAATCGGCTAATTCATCCAAAGGATTTAAAACAGTTAAAACCGTGCTCAGCATTCTGGTAATTATCGCCTCGGTTTATTTCGGCTGGCCCGTTAAAGAAGACCATGGCAACTGGAAACCGTTCGATAATGCCGTTTATACTCAGTCTTTAGGCAAGGATAAAATTATTATCGATTTCGGCGCCGACTGGTGTGTCCAGTGCAAGGAATTTGAGGCAAAAACCTTTTCGAACGAAAAAGTAAAAGAAGTTTTAAGCGGTTTTACCAGTTTGAAGAGCGATTTAACTAAAAATAACGACGAAACTGCGAAAATATATAAGAATTTTAAAATAATAAGTCTGCCGACCGTTTTAATATTCGATTCTAAGGGGAATGAGGTAAAACGTATTACGGGATTTATGGAACCCGAGGAATTTCTTAAAATAATTGAGGCTGTAAGATAATTTGTCCGGTTTGCTTAAACCTGATGGCTTTTTTATCTTATATGTCGGCAAAAATGTTAAATAACTAATAACGGAAAGAAAAATAAAATGGCACAAGAAAAGGAAAAAGAAGTGTTGCAGTTGGCTGAGTTGACTGTGCGTTTTGCAGGTGATTCCGGTGACGGTATGCAATTAACGGGAACCCAGTTCGGTAACACGACAGCTTTGTTCGGTAATGACCTAAATACATTCCCCGATTATCCAGCTGAAATCCGCGCCCCAGCCGGTACTCTTTACGGCGTAAGCGGTTTTCAATTGCATTTCAGCTCTAATGACATTCATACACCGGGCGATAACCCCGATGTGTTAGTTGCCATGAATCCTGCCGCTTTAAAAAGAAACCTTGCCGATCTTAAAATCGGCGGTACTATTATTATAAATACCGATTCTTTCGACGCGAAGAATCTTAAATTAGCTAATTATACTCAGAATCCTCTAGAAGATGATTCTCTCTCTAATTATAAAGTTTATCGTATTCCTATTACCGAGTTGACTACACAGGCTCTTAAAGAAAGCCCCCTCAGCACTAAAGATGTTGTAAGATGTAAAAACTTTTTCGCTCTCGGTTTAATGTACTGGATGTTTAACAGAAGCCTGGATCAGACACTCGACTGGATTACGAAGAAATTCAAGAAAAAACCTGATATTATGTCTGCCAATGAAAAACTACCTGAACCCCAATGCGGTCAAAAGGAGTATCACCCGCCTTCTCTTGCGGTGTTGGGAGACCTGCGTAGCCTGACTCTGGGTGGTTCCTTT
>DAHYUM010000076.1 GCA_027398005.1 bacterium | reverse complement strand
TTTACAAAGATAATACTAAAAATCCATATAATCAGGGTTGCTCCTAAATTGGCCAAATGGACGTTTTTTAGGGGTAAATAAGAAATAATCCACCCAAAGAGCCAGCCGGCTAAAATAAGAGGAGAAAGGATAACTGCCCCTCCGGCGGCGGTTGCAAGCCCGCGCCCCCCTTTAAATTTCAGCCAGGGGGAATAGCAATGAGCCAGAACCGAGGCGCACAGGACGAAAGAAGCCGTTGTAAAATCATTTTCCGTTAGCCGTAAAGACAGCGCTACAGGTAACGCTCCCTTTAAGAAATCGACGGCAAAAACGGCGATTCCGGTTTTACGGCTTTTGGTAACATCGTATGAATTCATCGCTCCTACGTTCCCGGTGCCTTCTTTTCTTATATCGATGCTATAAAAAAATTTCAGAAAAAGATAAGCAGTTGGAATTGAACCTGCCGTATAGCCAATTATTATTAAAATGATTTCCACCATAGTAAATATTACTCTAAACAATTATCTTGATAAAGAAAATATAATAAATGTTGCATTTGTTTGGATTATAATTTAAATATTGAACAAACTTTTTACATAACTATGCAAATAAAACACAAGGGAATAAAATGATAAATTTCATAGGCCAATTCAATGTAATACCTTCACTGCCTAAAACATTAGAACCGTTAAGAGAAATAGCTTTTAATCTTTACTGGACCTGGAACCACGAGGCAGTAGAACTATTCCGCCGCATAGACAGAAAATTATGGGAAGAAAGCCAGCACAACCCTATTATTATGCTCGGAAGAACCGACCAGAAGAGGCTTGTTGAATTATCGGAAGATGACGGATTCCTCTCGCATATGAACAGAGTCTTTGCTTCGCTTATGAATTACATGGGGGAAAAGACCTGGTACCAGAAAAACCATAAGAAAGAGGAAAAGCAGAGCATTGCATATTTCTCTGCAGAATTCGGTTTGACTGAATGCCTTCAGATTTATTCGGGGGGATTGGGAATTTTGAGCGGCGACCATCTTAAATCGGCAAGCGATTTGGGGCTTCCCCTTGTGGGCGTGGGGCTCTGCTATAAAGAAGGTTATTTCCAGCAGTATCTTACATCCGACGGATGGCAGCAGGAAAGATATGATATGGTGGATTTTTATAACCAGCCGATGAGGCTTGTTACCGACAAAGAAAATGTCCCTCTTAAGATAAGATTAAGTTTCCCCGGAAGGGAACTGGTTTTCCAGGTTTGGAAAATTCAGGTAGGCAGGGTTCCGCTTTATCTTCTTGATACAAACGTACCGGAAAACAGCGATGAGGATAAAAAAATAACCCATACTCTTTACGGCGGTTTTGTTGAAACAAGGATTCAGCAGGAATATCTTCTCGGAATAGGAGGTTTCAGGGCTTTGCAGGCAATGGGCATAGACCCGCTTGTATGCCATATGAACGAAGGGCATTCGGCATTCCTTTCGCTCGAAAGAATAAAGAATATGATGATAAACCACAACCTAAGCTTTACCGAAGCAAAGGATGTGGGCTTCTTCTCTAACGTTTTTACAACCCATACACCGGTTCCGGCGGGCATAGACATATTTCCGAACGAGCTAATAGAAAAATATTTCGGCCATTATTACAGGAACGAGCTTCATATAAAGGATACCGATTTTTACAAGCTGGGCACCATTAATGGCGCAAACGACGGCGGATTTAATATGGCGCACCTCGCAATGAATATGGCAGGATATGTAAACGGAGTAAGCAAACTGCACGGAAGCGTTTCGAAAAAAATGTGGGCTTCCGGATTCGGCGATATCCCGTTCGATGAAATTCCAATTGATTATGTTACAAACGGCATTCATACGCATTCACATTTATCAAACGAAATGCAGCAGCTTTTAATCCGTTATTTAGGAGAGCGTTTCCTTCAGGATCCGGCGGATAAGGAAATTTGGAAACGCGTTGATGAAATACCCGATGAGGAACTCTGGCGGACGCACGAAAGAAGAAGGGAACGGCTTGTAGCATTCGCAAGAACAAGGCTCCAGAAGCAGATTATTCAGAGAGGAGGGGGAACATCCGAAATTGCCGCCGCAAAGGAAGTGCTTGACGCCTCTGCCCTTACAATCGGTTTTGCGCGCAGGTTTGCTACTTATAAACGAGCCACTTTATTCCTAAGCGACGTTGAAAGACTGGCAGCGCTGTTATGCAATACTAATTATCCGGTGCAGTTTATAATTGCAGGCAAGGCGCATCCGCGCGATGAAGAAGGTAAAAGGCTGATTCAGGAAATTGTAAGCATCTCGAAAGAACCGCATCTTAGAAAAAGGATTGTATTCATTGAAAACTATGATATGAACGTAGCGCGTTATATGGTTGAAGGATGCGATATATGGCTTAATAATCCGCGCAGACCACTGGAAGCCAGCGGTACATCGGGCATGAAGATTATTGCCAACGGCGGATTGAATTTAAGCGTTTTGGACGGATGGTGGGACGAAGCTTATTCCCCCGAAGTAGGGTGGAGAATCGGCAACGGCGAAGAGTATGACGACCTCGATTACCAGGACGAAGTTGAATCGAGGATGATTTATGAAAGTCTAGAAAAGGAAATTATACCTCTCTTCTATTCAAGAAGCGAAAACAACCTGCCCCGCAACTGGATTGCGACTATGAAAAATTCGATGAAGAATCTAGGCCCGGTTTACAATACACACCGTATGGTTGAAGAATATTTCAATAATTTCTATAACAGGGCATACGAAAAGAGAATTCTCTTAAGCGAAAGCGAATGGAAAAAGGCCAAAGAATACTCTGCCTGGAAAAATAAAGTAACTGCCAACTGGGATAAGATTAAATTTGCCGGGCATACCGAATTAAGCAGAAACCAGGACCTCAAAATAGGAACTAAGTATTCAATTCAAGCGGAGCTAGAACTTGGCGAACTTACCCCCGATGACGTTGAAGTTCAGATTTATTACGGAAAAGTAGAAGACAAACTTAAAGTTGATTCCAACGATTTTGTGGTGATGAAATGTTCGAACGCAAAGAATCAGGGAAACATTTATAAATATAAAGGGGAAATAAGCTGCGACGATACGGGGCATTTCGGATTTACCCTGCGCGTGCTTCCCAAACATCCGCTTATGATTAACCAGTTTGAACTCGGTTTAATTAAATGGGCAAAGTAAATGTTTCTTGAGATTAACGACAAGAAAGGTTTAAATGCTGTTTTATATTCCCGGAATATTTTCGATGCCGACGAAAATTTCCGGGTTATTTTTAATGAATCGGGGCAGTTTAAGCATAAGAAAATAAACTATAACGACGTATTTAACTTCATCAACTATCCCGAGGAAAAAAGCCTTATTGTGTACAGGCTGCTTACAAACTACACATCAATTAATGCGGCCGATTCTAAATTAGGGTTCATTCTTACGATTGACCGGAAGGATGAACTGATTTATACCGATCCGGTCTTTGCCATAAAAGACCTGCCGAACATGATTAAAGATTTCGACCTTCAGTCTTTCAGGTTTAAAATTCAGCAGATTGGGATTAAGACTTTTTCATTCAAAGATGAGAGGGAAATATTTACCCAGCTTTACAGTTACGATCTTAATGCCCAGGAGGCGCAGAGCCAGAACGACAAAATTTTTGCCGACGCCCTTTTCCCTGAGGATATTCCCACCGAAAATGGGAGTATTGAAGATGCCCCTGCTGAAAATAAAAAAGAGAGAAGCCTAAGAGACCTTAATCCCGAAGATAAAACCGGTTCACAGCCGGATAAGGGGGATAAAGAGGAAAAATTTAAGGTTGTTCAGGATTTAAGGGAAGAAGAAAGCATACTTATAAAGCCGAGCGTTCCGGATACTCCTAAAATTATGGCCAATAAGACAGAACAGAGGGAGCTGCTAAAGAAAGCCCTAGGCATTGAAGAATATTTGGGGGAAAGCCTGCCCGACCTGAAAATTGATCTGCCTGACGAAGAAATAAGCAGTTCGGATATTTATTCGAATCTCTTCAAATCGGCCTCTAAAAAAGAGAATATTACCGAAAGGGAGAAAGATTCAATTACATTGAAACTTACTAGATGACATTTCCTCAATTTAATCCTTTATATTATTAATGATTAAACGCTGATTGTGGATTTAAAATAAAAATATTATATTGAAATAAATTATAACCCTCCTCGCTTTTCAAAATCCTGTCTGCAACTCAATAAAGAAAATATAAAACTAAAGTATTCGGAATAAATTGCCGTATTGCAGTAATTGTAACTATCTGGGCGGAGCTGTAAGCGGACTAATGTTGGGAAATAATTTATAAAACGGGGCTGGCAATATGAAACATATAAAAACTGAAAATTCATTCAGTATTTTAAAGTTTTGTTACTCTACCTTATTAATTCTTCTTCTTTTAGGCATTCCGCTCTGCGGGCAGAATAATCTGGAACTTGGGAGCCTTGGGGTAATAAGGAATTATTCCGGTTCATTTTACGATTTTTCCGAGCCGGGTAAAATCAATTTCCGTGTGGCTGTATGGGGATATGTAAGAAATCCGGGGCGTTATATAATTCCGGCTGCTTCAAATGCGGCCGATTTAATTTCGTATGCCGGCGGCTTAACCCCCGAAGCTTTTTTTGACGACCTCCGAATTTACCGGATGAAGGAGGATTCCACTTATACTCTGCTTAAATTCCGTCTGGATGATATTTTTACCGGAAATGAGTTATCAAAAGAAAACAGGCTTTCGGTTCCCGAATTAAAAGCGGGGGATATAATTGCCGTGCCGGGGCAGCCGAAAATGTATTTCAGGGACTGGTTTGCGCTTACCCTTTCGCTTGTATCTACACTTATATCCCTTTCAATTCTTCTTTTTAAATGAAAAGGATTTTTTCAGCGGGAAAAAATAAATAATTGGCGGGTTAAAAATTATGCAGGGAAACAATTCAGACCATGAACTATATTCTTCCGATGAGGAGGAGAGATACTCTTTTAAGGATTATCTTAACATTTTGCTTAATAATATCTACCTGGTAATAATTGTTGCCGCGGCATGCGGAGCAATTGGTTTTATTTATGCTTTTTACCAGCCCGATGTTTACAAATCTTCAACCACACTAAAACTTTCACCCCCCAAAGGCAGCATACTTGATGCTCCTTTTACCGGGGAAATTAATAATTTTGCTAACGACCGTTTTATTGCCAATGAAATTGAAATAATGAAAAGCTATACCATAAGGGAAAATGTTGCTTATTCTCTTAAAAAGGCATTTCTGACTGGAGTAAAGGACAGCTTTTATTTAATTCTCAATCCCGATTTGAGAAATCCGAACAGGTTTTCATTTTTCAATGGAGGGAGCCAAGCCCAATTCAATAAAATAAGGGAAGTGCCATATTATCCCGATACATTAATAAAAAGGGATAATATGACAAGTATGCTAAGCCGTGCAGTATCAATAGACCAGAGGCGCGGGCTGGATATAGTTGAAATTTCTGCCGAATCGCCTTCCCCTTATGAGGCGGCAATTATGGCAAATAATTATGCGCAGGCATATATTAACCTGAATCTGCTTATGAACCGCACCAAAGTAAGCGTTACAAGAAGGTTTCTAGAACAGCAGAGAAAAGAAAAGTATAACGATTTAAGAAGGGCTGAAGACACACTTAAAATGTTCCAGCAGTCGAGAGGTATAGTAGAATTGGGGGAACAGTCCAAACAGCTGGTAAACCAGCTGGGCGATTTTGACGCGCAGAAAAACGCAAAGGAACTGGATGCTGCAATGTACGAAAAATCGATTCAGGAACTAAAAGCTCAGCTAAAAAGCGAGGAGCCTAAGATTGCCGACGCGCTCGAATCGAGCAAGCTTGAAGCATACTTAAAGGAAGTTCAGGGGCAGCTGGCAAGGCTTGAGGTAAATAAGGATTATTCCCTTAACGGAGCAAGGAACGAAGATGAAAGAAAAAAGATTAACGATAAATACAATTCCGATATAAAAGAGCTAAAGAGGCAGGAAAACGATAAGATTGAACAGTTAAAGAACCTTGTTACCAGCAAATCGGCTGTTGAAGATGCTTCCAAAATAGGTCTGCAGATTATAGAATATCAGGTAAAGCTTCAGGGGACTAAGGTATCGCTCGAAAAACTGAGCGGGATAATAAAAACATACGAAGCCCGTTTTAACCAGTTGCCGCGCAACATAATAGAACTGGCACAGCTTCAAAGGCAGAGTTCGGCATATGAAAAACTTTACCAGATGGTAGAGGAGAAATATCAGGAGGCGCTTGTAAACGAACAATCGACAATTGGTAATGTACAGCTTATAGACCCGGCCAGGAAACCTGAATCGCCCGTAGGGCCTAACCGGAAGATGATAACAATTGCATGTCTGCTATTTGGTGTGTTTTTAGGGTTTGGTATTGTTGTTGTTAAAAATCAGTTCGCAAACAGCGTAAAATCCCCCGATGAAATTCAAAGGATGAATATTCCTCTGCTTGGATGGCTTCCCCTGTTTTCTGTCAGGAAAAACGGTGAATCGGGTACTGATTTAATGCGGGGGGCAAAAGATCCACTCTCAAAAACAGCAGAGGCTTTCAGGGGAATAAGAACAAGAATTCATTTTGCACGGAACAAGGAGAAGAAAATTAAGACTCTTCTGGTTACATCAACAATGCCCTCCGAAGGGAAATCGACGGTAGCAATTAATCTGGCTGAAATATTTGCCCAAGGGGGTAAAAAGACTTTGCTAATAGACTGCGACTTGAGGAAGCCCTCTGTTCACAAGGTTTATAATGCAGAAAAGATTCCGGGGCTTACCGATTGCCTGGGGGATTTAATCGATTATAAAAAGATTATCTTAAATTCCTTCAGAAACAATTTATATATAATTACATCCGGCTCGTATACTCAAAATCCTGCCGAAGTTCTCGATTCGGAGCAGATGGCCTCATTTATAGAAAGACTTAAAGGGGAGTACGACTTTATTGTAATAGATTCTCCTCCGCTTCTTGCAGTAACCGACGCAGAAATTCTTGCCGGGCTTACAGACGCGAGCATTCTTGTAGCCGCCTCGGGGAGTGCTAACAGGGAAATGATTAAGAAAGCCGTCCGTATTCTTGAAGGAGACAAATGGAATTTTATGGGTGTCGTTCTCAATAAATTTAAATTTGATATCGGTTATGGTTATTATTATAAAAATTATTACTATTACTACACCGATAAAAAGAAAAATAGATTTTACTGGATTTACCGGGTCTTTAAGAAGGAAAACATTAATTAAAATTGAAATCTAAAACCATTAAAAGCGGAAATATGGATTATAAATCGGTTCTTACGGCAAGGATAAAAGAAAAAAAAGCATTAGTGGGTATTATTGGAATGGGCTATGTAGGTCTGCCTTTGGCATTGACTTTTGCGGGGAAGGGATTGGCAGTTAAAGGTTTCGATATTGACGAGAAGAAAATTCCGCTTCTGATGGATGGAAAATCGTATATTAAACATATCCCGGATTCAAAAATTAAACATGCGGTTTCCTCAAATAAATTCAGCGCAACATCCGATTTTTCGGGGCTTTCGGAATGCGACTGCATAATTATCTGCGTACCTACACCGTTGGACAGGCACCGCCAGCCCGATATATCGTTTATAGAAAACTCGGGTAAAACAATTGCAAAATATCTTAAACAGGGGCAATTAATTGTGCTTGAATCATCTACCTACCCGGGCACCACTGAAGAAATTCTTTTGCCACTTTTTGAAAAAGGCATAGTTAGGGAAGAAATTGGGGAAGAAGGGAGGAAAAAGCACATTAAGTTTAAAGCGGGAATCGATTTTTTCCTTGCCTTTTCGCCTGAGCGCGAAGACCCCAATAATCCCGATTACTCTACTGAAAATATTCCTAAGGTAGTTGGGGGTATTACCGAATCGTGCCTTGAAGTTGCATGCGCTTTGTACGACCAGGTAATTGTTAAAACGGTACCTGTTTCATCCACCAGAACCGCAGAGGCGGCAAAACTTCTCGAAAACATTTACCGCTCAGTTAATATAGCATTGGTAAACGAGCTGAAGAACGTGTTCGACAGGATGGATATTGATATTTGGGAAGTTATAGAGGCGGCCAAAACAAAACCTTTCGGGTTCCACGCATTCTATCCGGGCCCCGGTTTAGGGGGGCACTGCATACCGGTAGATCCTTTCTATTTATCATGGAAAGCGAGGGAATATGATATTTCTACCCGGTTTATAGAACTTGCCGGTGAAATTAATTCGTACCAGCCATATTACGTTGTCAATAAGACAATCGAAGCCCTGAATAAAAGAGACCGCTCAATTAAAGGATGCAGGATTCTTCTTCTGGGGGTTGCATATAAGAAAAACATAGACGACCTTAGGGAATCGCAGTCGTTAAAACTGATAGAACTTTTCCTTCGTGAAGGGGCATCGGTTGAATATTCCGATCCTTATGTACCTACACTTCCATCTACAAGAAAATACAAATACAATATGAATTCCGTTGAATTGACCGGTGAGAATATAAGCAAATTCGATCTCCTTCTTTTAAGCACAGATCATGATGATTTTAATTACGAAGAGATAGCCCGTTTTGCTGAGAGCGGGGGAACGGTTATAATTGATACCCGGAATGCTTTCGAAAGGCACGGAATTAAATCCGACTTGATTGTAAAAGCTTAATCCATCCAATCCTAATATTACACCCTTCTGAAAAAAACTATTTCGGCTTATTATTAATTAATTTAAGCGTAATAATATGCTTAAGAACGATTACGGGGCGCTGGCAATAATAACCCGTTTCTTCAATGCCGGGCATGAAAGAAGCATTACCATTAAAAGGAACATAGCCGGTTCTTTCATTCTTAAAGGGACCGAGATGGGAATAGGATTTCTGCGTGTTTCAATAATCCTTTCCTTCATCAGCCGGAGCGATTACGGAATCTGGCTTACTGTAGGTTCTTTTGTATCATGGTTCACATTTCTCGATCTTGGATTGGGGAACGGCCTTCTGAACAAACTTACCGAAGCCCTCTCCCTTAAAGATTATCCACTTGCCAGGAGCTATTTAAGCACCGCCTATTTCAGTCTTATTTTAATTATGGGGATATTTTTCCTCATTTTTCTTCTCATATTCCCCTTCATCAACTGGCATTCGGTAATAATACCAAATGAATCTGAAAATCAGTATCTGAATATTCTAATTCTTCTCGCATTCACTTCTTTTGCGGCGCAGATGGTCCTTAATATAATATCCACACTTCTTAAAGCAGACCAGAAATATGCATTCGGACAGTCTTTGGGAATGGGGGGAAGTGTGGCGTACTTTATCCTTCTTATAATATCTGCCTTTCTATTAAATGGGAACCTTCTCATTCTTGCTTTAATTGCATACCTGCCCCCTCTGCTGTTTTATTCATTGGCAACAGTAATTCTTTTTAGAAAGAAATATGCCGGGCTCAGGCCTTCATTCCGGTTTATTAACAGGGGATATTTCAGCGAGATTGCAAAGCTGGGTGTGAAGTTCTTTATAATTCAAATAGCGGCTATTGTAATGTTCGCTACCGATAACATAATTATTACCCAGTTAAGCAATGTTGAAGAGGTAGTTCCTTATAATATTGCGCGGTTTTATTTCGGTCCGCCTTCAATGGCATACGGACTTATATTAGCCCCTCTCTGGCCCGCTTTTATTGATGCCTATATTAAAAAGGATATTGACTGGATAAAAAAAGTAACAAATAAAATTCTTGTTTTGTGGATTGCGCTTGTCTTTGCAGTGGGCATTATGGTTTTTGCGGCAGATACATTTTATAAAATATGGACTTCGGGCAGGGTGGAAGTCCCATTCATACTTTCGGCAATAATGGGACTTAGTGTAATAATAACATCGTGGAATCTTCCATTTGACTATTTTATAAACGGCGTAGGTAAAATAAAACTCCAGCTTTATAACTCGGTAGCGGTAATGCTTATTAATATACCCCTTTCAATTCTGTTTGCGCGTAATTTAAAAATGGGCACGGCGGGCATTATTCTTGCAACCTGCGTCTGTTTGTTTATTGGCGCTTTATGGGTACCGGTGCAGTACTACAAAATAATTAATAATAAAGCTTCAGGAATTTGGAATGAATAGAACCATGAATTATTTATGGAAGTTATCGCCGCAGACTGTATACCATTCCCTTAAAGACATTATTCGCGGCGATGAAATGGAAAAAACTATAAAAAAACTATCGCTAATACCCCCTAAAACCGGTACAGAAATCGATTTTATGGGGAAGAGGATAATAATTCCTGATGCCCCCTCATTCATATCGATGTACACGGAAATATTTAAAAGAGAGGTAATGAATTTCAGCGCCGGAACTAATCCGTTAATATTCGATTGTGGAGCCAATATAGGAATAAGCATCATTTATTTTAAATTGAAATATCCTGCCTCCACAATAATAGCTTTCGAGGCGGATCCTGAAATATTTAAAATATTAAAACATAATATTGCCGCATTCGGGTTTGACGGCATACAGCTATTCTGCAAAGCCTGTTCGGACCATAAAGGGATTGCATATTTTAAGCAGGACGGAGCCGACGGGGGAAGGATTATTGATGATGGGGGAAACAGAAGGGATACTATTCACGTCGAAGCCGTCAGGTTGAAGGATTTTATACGCCAGAAAATTGATTTTATGAAACTGGATATTGAGGGGAGCGAGACAGATGTTCTTTTAGACTGCGGGGATGTAATATGCAATATTGACAAAATGTATATTGAATATCACTCGTTTAAGGAGAAGGGGCAGACCCTTCATTTAATTCTGGCCCTGCTGGATGAGCATAATTTCAAATATACTCTTGAAGCGAGGAAATATGTAAAAGTGCTTTCAAATGGAGAGGAAAAAGGGAAATATGATTGATATGCACGTTTATATCGATGCGGTAAGGAGAGAGGATTAGGAAGGAGGGGAGTGATTTAAGAATAGCTTTTATAAACCAGAATGATTTTGCCGGAGGCGCGGCTATTGCTGCATGGCGGATTGCCGAAGGGCTTGAAAAATATCTTAAAACCGAAAATTATTTTATTTCTGCATATAAGCATACCGGTAAAAGCAATGTATTCAACTGCACCCCGTCAATTAAATGGCAAAGGATTGCCGATGCCTATCTTCTTAGGATTACGAATCTGTTGGGGCTCCAATTCTTCTTTATCCCTTTTCATAGAAAGATGATACTGAAACATCTGGAACAGATTAAACCGGATGTCATTAGTCTGCATAATATCCATGGCGGGTATTTTGAAACAAGGCTTCTTAAAAAACTATCGATAAAATATCCATTGGTATGGACAATACACGATATGTGGAGTTTTACTGGAAATGCCGCTCATACATTCGGCAACCTGAAATGGAGCGAATTAAAAAGTTTTAAAGGAGAAAACAAATTATATCCTCAAATTGGATTAAATATTGGGCGGTGGCTTATTCGTAGAAAGAAACATATTTATAAAAATGCCGAATTCTACATTGCCGCCCCTTCAAAATGGATTTTCAATATGGCTTTGCAGACTCCTCTATTCAAGGGGAAAAAAGTGAATTACCTTCCCAACGGAATTGATTTAGCGGAATACCATCCTAATGGAAAGGGAATCAGCAAAATAAATCTCGGTATTGCAACAGAAACGCCGGTGCTTTTCCTTTTTAAGGAATGGATTAATGAAATGCCGGCTAAAGGAGGAGCGGTAATAAATGAAATACTACAGGGAATTGAACGAAATCTAAATAAGAAGGCGGTACTTATTGCATTCGGCAGGGGGGAAATTGAAGTGAAAGTGGATTTTAAAAAATTGAGTGTAATTGATGCCCCGGTTCCGGGAAACCTTAATCTAAGTTTAAATGACTACTATAACTGCGCCGATCTTCTTCTTTATTTTTCTAAGGCCGATACTCTGCCGAATACAATAATGGAGGCAATGGCCTCGGGATGCGCTTGTGCGGCTTTCGATATCGGGGGTATTAATGAAATGGTGCAGAATAATCACTCCGGTTTGCTTATTAAGCCGTTCGACAAGGAAGAATATATATTCAGGACTGTATCGCTTCTTAACGACAGGGTACTGCTCGCTCAGTATGGAATAAATGCAAGAAAAAAGATTATGGCCGAATATGACATTAAATCTTCCGCATTCAAGTATTATGGATTATTTAACAAACTGATAGATGAGAGAAAGAATGATTGACGGGATTGAGAAGCCTAAGATATCTATTGTAACTCCATCATTTAATTCCGAAAAATATATTGAAGAGACAATAAAGAGTGTTGTTAATCAGGGATATGAGAACTATGAATATATAATAATGGATGGAGGCTCTACCGACGGAACTGTAGAGATTATAAGAAAATACGATTCAATTATAAACGACAATCAAAAATTCAGATGGTTTTCGGAAAAAGACGGGGGGCAGACCGATGCGGTTAACAAGGGATTGCGCCTTTGCACCGGGGAATGGTTCGCCTTCCTTAATTCGGATGATTATTATATGCCGGGACTGTTCATTGATATCGCTCCGTTTCTAAAAGCCAACAGCGATAAAGGGGTGGTTTACGGTAACCAGTATGTGATTTACGAAGGAATTGAGCAGAAATACAATTTATTGAAGAAACCATCAGATTCGTTTACTCTTAATGATATCCTGTATGCAAATCAGGTATTCGGTCCGGCAAGCTTTTATAATATGAAAGCATTAAAAGCCGCCGGTGAATTTGATACTTCTTTATATCACTGGATGGATTGGGATATGTATATAAGAATAAT
>DAHYUM010000075.1 GCA_027398005.1 bacterium | reverse complement strand
CCACCGAGCATTTAATCTCTTTACCGTCCGATACAAGAAGGTAACCTTTCGATTTTCTACGGTAGCCGCGGCTTAATATGCCTGCTTTTTTACCCATGGATTTGAGCAGTCCGGTAACATAAAGCACTGCAGGTGTTTTACCCGAGCCTCCTACGGTTATATTGCCTATTGATATAACCTTTGCCCCGCATTTTTTTACGGGGAATATCTTTTTATCGAACAATAAGTTTCTTATGCTTATTATCAGATAAAAAAGAAGAGCCAGAGGCGATGCCAATATTCTTATTATCTTAAGCAAATCGCTTCCGCAGTTTTATTTAATTCTATCAACTTCAATTCCATTGTTTCAATCACTTTAGATGTTTCTTCGTATGTTAAATTGCTTTCAATTCTGAAAGGTTCCGAATAAACAGCCGCCGCTTTGGTAAAAGGGAGGGGTATTTCGAACGAATCCCAGCTCCCCAGGGTGATTTTTCTTCTATAACCAATGCCGACGAGAAATAATTCCTGACCGCATTTTTTAGCCAGAACGACAGCTCCGGCTTTCATTTTATGGATAGGCCCTTTCGGCCCGTCGGGGGTAATAGCAAAAGAATTACCGGCGTTGGACTGCCCAACCATCATTTCGAGTGCTTCCTTGCCTCCGATATGGCTTGAGCCGCGTGTAACTTTATAGCCCCATTTGGCAAGAAGGTTGGCAAGAACATCGCCGTCTTTGCTCATGCTTACGAGCGCCGAAAAATTCATCTCTTTTTGGAGGTGCCAGCCTAAAAACATTTTACCGTGCCAGAATGCCACAACGCAATTCCCTTTTTCAATTGAAGAAAGGAAAGGGGGGTAATTAATTCTTTCAACCGATAAAGTTTTTATCAACAAATTTATCAAAGAACCGGCCAGGGTATTACCTAAAAACCGCAATAAATCCTGTTTTATCTTTTTAAGAGCCATTAACGTAATCAATTATTATTCGGGCCGCCTTGTGCGATGCCTTTCCGGTGCCTAGTATGCTCCTTAGCCTGCCCAAATTCTTCTTAATAGTTTCGTACCTGCTATTATCTGATAAAATTCTTTCGGCATGGGCAATAATATTCTCTTCCGTAAGGTCATTCTGAATCAGTTCTTCAACAACGTTTTCGCCAAGCAGAATGTTCGATATTGCAAGGTTCTTTATGTCAACAACCATACGGCCTAAATAGTATGTAAGACTGCTGGTTGAGTATATTACGATATAGGGGAGCGATATAATGCCCGCTTCGAGCGTTGAGGTGCCCGATTTGATTATGCCGAAACGGGAATGTTTCATTAAATCGTAGGTAAAGCCTTTTATTATCTTGTAATCGGGGCTGCTGTACTGTTTAATAAGCAGGTTTTCGTCAAGGTTTTCTGAACATGCAACAACAACCTGCATATTTAATTTTTGCGCAAGTTTAATTGCCGCTTTAACCGAAACGGGGAATATTTTTCTTATTTCATGCTTGCGGCTTCCCGGCAGAAGGAGCAGAATTTCTTTCCCTCCGGCAAGATTGAATTTTTTATAAAGCTCTTCCTTGCTTAAAAAATTATAGCTGTCAATTCTTTCAATAAGAGGATGCCCCGCAAATACTGCTTCAACCCCTTTGCCGCGGTAGAAAGTCTCCTCGAAAGGGAAGACTACAATCATTTTATCTACCAGCTCTTTAATTTTTTTAACCCTCTTTTTGCCCCACGCCCAAACCTGCGGCGATATGTAGTAGATAATTTTTAATCCCAATTCTTTTGCTTTGCGGGCAAAACGGAGGTTGAAGCCGGGGTAATCGATAAGCACAAGGGTTTTAATGTCTTCTTCTTTAATTTTTTTAATAAGAGAGTTTTCAACTTTCATAATGAAAGGAAGATGCCTTATAACCTCGGCAAACCCCAGGAAAGCCATTCTTTTGGCATTCATCTGGGCATTAAGCCCGGCGGCAATCATTTTATCGCCCCCCATGCCGAAAAACTGAATTTCAGGATTTAATGATTTAATTGCTTCAATTAGCCCGGCGCCGTGCAAATCGCCCGAAGCTTCACCGGCAATAATCATTATCTTATTACTCAATTCTGTTCCTTTCAATAAAAATTAACCTTGCTGAAAAACTTCTTTTCTCTTTAATTCAGGCTGCAGCTTCCTTTTAATCCTTTTCTTATTCCTGAATTCCTCAATTCTAATGCGTACATCCTCGAAAGTGGTAAATGGGAAAAAATTTATGCTGTTCTTTTCGCAGTATTTAAGAAGCGAGTTCTTTGCGAAAACAAAATCGCTGTATTGCGCCGGACAGATATCGGAAAGCCCATCCCCCACGTAGAAAGAATATTCATCATCGCCTGTGGAATCGAGAATGTGATTCCTTTTGCAGTTGGCGCACTGCCTGCATTCTTCATCCCGGTAGGGGAATGAAGGAATAAGTTCCCCTTTGGGGCCTATTGTAAGTTTATTAGAAAAAACCTTAACCGAACCGATTCCTTCCTTATTGAGAATATAGTTGATGTAATAATCCAATCCGTCGCTTAGAATGGTCAGTTCGAAGTTGTGCTGCCTGCAGTAATCTACAAATGAATGAAAACCCTCGTCAATAGTAATAGTATCGAGGAATGAATCGAATTTATCTTTTTCGAAAACAGGTATGGTCTTGCATAAAAGGGTCCAGGTATCAACCGAAGAAATCTCGCCTTCAATCCAGAGTTTAATAATATCCCTGGCTTTCTGGGCATCGCCGAATTCGAGGAACATATGCTCGCCGACATCTTTTTTGGTGATAGTCCCGTCGAAATCGACAAATATTTTGAACACTCTATCGGTCATTTTACCGGAAGATCCTCGTTAAATTGAACAGCAACAAGTTTAGAAATGCCTTCTTCCTGCATTGTAACGCCGTACATAGTTTCAGCGGCTTCCATCGTCCTTTTATTATGGGTTACAATAATGAACTGCGTATTATTGCTGAACTCCTTAAGCAGTTTGGTAAAGCGGTCAACGTTGGCGTCATCCAGAGGAGCGTCAACTTCATCAAGAATACAGAAAGGACTCGGTTTAACAAGATAAATTGCAAAAAGGAGGGCAGTTGCCGTTAAAGTCTTTTCACCCCCCGAAAGGAGCTCGATTGACGTAGGCCTTTTGCCTTTAGGCTTTGCCACAATTTCAATTTTGGCTTCAAGAGGATCGACCCCTTCTTCAAGAACAAGGTCAGCTTCATCCCCCGGATTGAAGACAGTCTGGAATATTTCGATGAAGTTCTTTCTTATCTGCTCAAAAGTATCGGCAAAAAGCTTTTGAGCCGTTTCGTTAATTTCGTTAATGGTTTTAATAAGTTCCTTTTCCGATTCAACAAGGTCGTCCCTCTGTTTAAAAAGGAAATCGAGCCTTTCCCGTTCCTGCTCATATTCCGAGAAGGCGAGGAGGTTTATCGGGCCCAGGTTTTTCAGTTTCTCCTTAAGCTGGAAAACTTCCTGCGACTGCTCTTTAAAATTATATGTATCTAAATCGGTATATTCCTGGTAAACAAGGTCTAATGCGTAGTTTTCTTTAATATGCGCCGTAAGGTTTTCAAGACGCAAATTAATTTCGTTTATCTTAAGGTCAACCGAATGGATTCCGTCTGAAATGTTCTGCCTGTCGCTTCTTAAAGTTTTAAGAGCGCTTTCCGATTTTGAAGCGGACTGCTTAAGCCCTTCCAGTCTCTGGTCAATTTCCCTTTCTACTTTCCTTAAATCGGCAAGAATGCCGTTTATATTGTCGAGGGAATCTTTATACTCAATAAGCTGTTCGGCCATGGAAGATGATTCTTCAATTGCCGAAGCAATGTCTTTTTCTTTTTTCTGAACTGAATTTTCGAGTGAGATTTTAGTCTGCCCCGCGCGCGAGAGTTCGTTTTCAGCATTCTGCAACTGTCCGCGGAGACGTTCAAGTTCAATCTTCTTCTGGTTGAATTCGGTATTGATGCGTGAGAATTCCTCTTCAAAAGCTTTCAGCTCGCTTTCGTAATTCTTTAATATCTCTTCCGACTTCTGTTTTTCTGCTGTCTGGTTCTCAATTTCATCCTTAATCGAGCTGATTTCGTTGTCCAGTTCGTTAGCTTTAACGGCCAGTTTCTGAATTTCGCTCTGGGCATTGTCTATTTCTTCGCCTGCTTTTTTCTTCTCGAACTCGAACTGTGAAATCTGTTTTTCAAGATTAGTAATGTCGTTTAATAAAATCTTCCCCTGTTCCGAAATATTTTTAAGGTCAATCTGCGAAATTCTTTCTTCTATAAGGGCAATTTCCTTCCGCGTTCCTTCCAAAATGGTTTCCAAACGGGGATAGTCATTTTTCAGGTTCTCAATTAACTGTTTTCTTCCGAAGAGGGTTTCATCAAGTTTGGGGGAGGAGCCTGCTTCAATAATACCCGAGTTCTGTACAAAATCGCCGTTTAAAGTGGCAAAATTAAATTCGGGATATTTGCGGTTAAGCTGTAAAGCCGATTCAAGGTCTTCGGTTACTACTGTGCTTCTTAAAACTTTATCGAAATAAGGCTTCCATTTGCCTTCGGTTTGAACCAGATCCGAAGCCCACCCCATAAAAGCGTTTTCTTTAATTATTTTCTTAGCTTTTTTCTTGTAACCGTAATCGGTTAAGAACTGTGCAAAGCTCTTTTTGCCCGTATTAGGCTGCTGGAGAAGATAGAATGAGGCCTTGCCGAGGTCGTTCTTTGTAAGGTAGTTAATCGCGCTCTGCAGTTCTTCAAAATTTTCTATAAGCAGATTGTTAAGCACTGTTTTAAGCGACGCTTCTAGGGCGAAACGGAATTTCTCTTCGGTATTCCCGACATCAGCAAATAAATTTTTCTCCTTCTCGGTCCATCCGCGGCTTTCTATAAGTATTTTTGCACCGCGCGAAATTCCTTCAAGGTTCGAAATCAATGTCTGCAGGAATTCTATTTTATCCCTTAACGTTGTAAGCTGGCCTTTCTGGTCTAGCTCTGTATCCTTTAATCCGCTCAGTTCCTTTTCTAAATCTTCTTTTTCCTTCTGGCGTTCGGCATATAATCTTTCGCTTTCGTAAAGCTTTTTTTCGGCGTTCTCTTTTTCCCCCGAAAGTTCTTCGAGGTAGCCTACAGTTTTGGCAATGTTGTTTGTAATGCTTTGTATTCTTGAGTTAAGCCCTTCAATCGATTCGTTAGCGCCGGCAAGCGATTTCTTCAGGTTGCCAAACTGGTTCTCCTTTGCCGAAAGGTCTTTGAACCGGGCTAGAATATCATCGTTATATGTCTTTAATACTTTCCTTTTCTCTTCAAGCTCTTCTTTCTTGGCAATAATCGATTCGGAAAGCTCTGCAAGGGTCTTCTCTTTCTTCTCAATCTCAATCTTAAGCTCAATAATCTTATCGTTTGTCTCTTCAATCAATTCTTCAGTTTCTGCAATGGTATTTCTAAACTCGCTGATTTCCTGTTTAAAACGGTCCTGGTTCTTGCTTAAGGAATTAATCCTTTCTTCGCCAACCGAAATTTTATTCTGCAGTTCGTATCGTGTAGCGTTATTGCGCGAAATTTCGAACCGCTTATCCTTCAATTCCGATTCAACTTCGTTAATCTGAGCCCTAAGCTGGATTAGTTCATTCTCAATCTGCCTTATTTCAAGGTCAATCTGGTCTCTTCTTTCAATCGCTTCTTTAGTATCAGCAAGGTATTTGTTCTTATTGTCGGTAAAGTGAGAAAATTCCCGGTTTGCCAGGTCTAATTCTTTTTCCCTTAAAACAGTATTTATCTGGTTGTACTGGTCGGCGCGTTTAGCCTGTCTTTCAAGCGAGCGGACGGTTTTTTCAACTTCGGCAACAATATCGTTAACGCGTGTAAGGTCGGCTTTAACCTCGTCCAGTTTTTTAAGCGAAAGGCGTCTGCGCAGTTTGTATTTATTAACGCCTGCGGCTTCCTCAAACATCTTTCTTCTTTCTTCGGCCTTACTGCTTAATATAACCTCAATCATCTTAAGCTCAATAACGGAATAGGCGTTTGTGCCCATGCCGGTATCCATAAAGAGATTGGTAATATCCTTAAGGCGGCATATGTTTTTGTTGAGCAGGTATTCGCTTTCGCCTGAACGGAAGATGCGGCGTGTAATTGTAATTTCGGAATAATCGGTGGGGAGAATGCCTTTGTCGTTTACAAGAGTTAAAGAAACCTCGGACATACCCATCGGTTTTTTCTCGCGCGTGCCGTTGAATATGACGTTTTCCATTTTATCGCTGCGGAGGGTGGCGCTTTTCTGTTCGCCAAGGCTCCAGCGCAGGGCATCCACAATGTTCGTCTTTCCGCAGCCGTTAGGGCCTACAACACCCGTTATTCCGCGGGTGAAATTCAATACCGTTTTATTTGCAAACGATTTAAAACCGAATATTTCCAACTTTGATAGATACAATAAACCCTCAACTTTACATCAGCGCGTACTGCTTAAACGCGTTGATAATGAAGTAAATTGCTGAATTAGAAAACTGATAATATAAAACTATTCCTCCCGCCAAGAGGAAGATTATAAGAAGACTGTAAAAATATACCGCAAAGGGGCGAACGTCAAAAATTACATATATCCCTTTCAGTATCCTCTGCAGTATCCATAGCTGGAATACAATGAGGAAAATATAAATGTACAGGTTCGCCGCGTTCATCATCAATACCTTGTAAAGCACCAGCTCGAGCGGTATTAAAAGGACAAACGGAAGCATTGCCCATATTATGGTGAACATAATATTCTGGATTGATACCTTTGTCTTTATGAAAAATGAACCTGCTTTAATAAGAAGCGATACAACTGCGAATTTTATGCCGATAAGGATAAATATTATAATTAGGCCCTGAAGCGGATTCCATGCCAAATAGCTTACAAAACTTGTAAGCCTTCTGCTTCCGAATGCAAGAAGTATTTTTTCGAGCAGAATGTTCGATTTAAGGAAATAAAGCACTATTGTAATCAAAAGCGCAAGCGAGCCGAGGAGAATTACCATTAAAATTGAAGCGTGCGCCCCCGACATGATTCTGTGGTCCCTTATATCGGCAAAGAAATTATAAGGACGAATGAGCGCCCTTGAGCAGTCTTCCCTGAATTTACGTTTAGTATTTATTAACGCTGCCATAAGAACCGAAAGCCCTAGAGCAACAAGAATAAAGAAAATTTTGCTGTCGTCTTTCTTTGTGCCGATTGGTATGGTAACTTTTTCATTATCGTGAAGTTTTGAGAATAAAACTTTATAAGGGAGTGAAAATTCATTCTTGTCTTTGCCCAGAACGCCAACGTTGTAATCTTTTGCGGCATTGTAGCTGGTAAAGAGGGAAGCGAAATCCCCAGCGTAATCGTAAAGCGAATTGATGAAATATCCGCCAATGCTGTTGTCAGTCGAATAGTTTATCATATCAGAGAAATACTGGGCCTGCCCCTCGCTTGAAAATTCATTTACGTAGCCGGAGGAGATGCCTTTATAAACGGGATAGGTGGCCTCGCTTATGAAAATTCTTCCTTTGCCTAATGCCTTAATTGATGCGGAGAAATCATCGGCAAGCGATTTAACCGGTTTGCCGAATAATTCGATGCCGTAAAGGTCTATACCTTTAACAGGTTCGGTTGGGAACCCTGTGAAAGAAGCGTATACAGGTTTGTTGGTTCTTGCCTTTATAATGCCTGCGAATGTTTCGATTAATGAAGTCTGTTCATTCGAATCGGCAAGGTACGAACTGCCTGTTCCAATGGCGCAGATGGATGAGTAAGAACCGAATTTATCGAGGAAGAGATTAAGGAAACTCTTTGCCTGATTGAGGAAATTCTGGTTCCGGGCGTATTCGCCGGGGAGAGAATTAACAGGAAGTTCAACAAATGCGAATAAGCCTATCTCTTCGCAGATGCGCAGAGCAATGGGATTGGGCACTGCCTGAGCAAAACGTACGGAATTAAATCCTATATTCTTAATTGCGGTAAGCTCTTCCCTAAGCTGATAAAGAGAAATAATATTGCCGTAATAGGAATTTGAAATATAATAAGTTGTTCCGGCAAGCATATATTCACTGCCGTTTAACATCACTTTGCTGTTCGAAATTGAAAGATCGTAGAATGAAATTCTCTTTTCCGATTCGTCTATTACTTGTCCCCCCGAAATGAGCTGTACTTTCATTGTGTAATAATTAGGGTTATCGGGGCGCCAGAGATCGGGGTTTGTAAGCTCCATCGATAAATCGGTTGTGTAAGCGTTTCTGCTGTACGAAACCGGGTACTCGGCTCTGAAATCGGGTGCTGTTTTGTTTCTTCCGGTTAGTGAAAGAACAACCGAATAATTAGACTGCCTCCCTGTTGAATCGGCTCCTCTTTTGGCAAGATCTAATTTAACCGAACAGTTAAGCTTTGTTCTGCTGTATGAATCGATTGAATAATTGAAGTTTGTAAGTTCAGCGTTCCTGTCGGGCACATACTCAAGCAATACGTTCCTTATAATACCGCCAAGATCTTTAGGGCCAAGGAAACGCTGTTTGAAAGGGATAGTGTTTTCCGAATCGAGCTTGAATGAAACCTTAACCGAAAGTACATTATCAAAATTTGGTTTTATCAGGTCTTTCGGCAGTTCCACATCGAAAGGAATATCGGTGCTGTTTTTGTAAATGATAAAATTGTTAATAAGAATTTCGCAATAATAATTTACTCCGAGGAAATGGAGCTTGAATTTAAAATTATTATACTCCTCGGGGGAAAAATTAAGAGTCCTCTCGTAAACTAAACTAGTTTCTCCTTCAAAATTGCTTGGTACTGTAATAGAAACCGCATTGGAAGGATTATCGAGCGGATATACTTTCCATCCCTTTTCAAGATTAGTAACTTTTCTAATTGAAGATGAACCGTAGAGCAGGTTTTCTATACCGTTAGAATTGGTAGGAGGCAGCTCTTTGAGTTTTACTTGCGATGAAATAAGGGAAGGAATTAAAAATGACAGAATTACAAAAAAAACGCGAAAATGCTTCATTTTAGCTCAATAAAGTTATATAATTTAACCTGTAAATATAATGAAAAAGGGGGGGGGAATCAATTAAAGGATATAATGTGCCTGTTTATTTAACAGGCACTTTTAATAATTTCGACAAACGAGTCCGCTTTTAGGCAGGCGCCCCCAACAAGGGCTCCGTCTATGTTAGGCATATTGAGTAGTTCTTTCGAATTATCCGGCTTAACGCTTCCGCCGTACTGGATGATAATGTTATCCGATACGGAGGGGGAATAAAGGCGTTTAACAAGATTGCGGATGAAAACATGCACTTCTTCAGCCTGGGCAGGCGTGGCGGTCTTCCCGGTGCCGATAGCCCAAACAGGTTCGTAGGCAATAATGATGTTTTTCATTTCGCTTTCCGGAATTCCTGCCAGTCCCTCAATAATCTGCTTTTCAATCACCTTTTCGGTGCGGTTTGCCTCTCTTTCCTCAAGGGTTTCGCCTACACAGAAGATAGGCTTTAAAGCACTTGAAAGGGCTTTTTTAAGCTTTTTGTTAATCATTTCGTCGTTTTCATTGAAAATTGTCCTTCTTTCGGAATGCCCCAGTATTACATATTCGCATCCAACCGATTTTAACATCGAAGCTGAAATTTCTCCCGTAAAGGCACCCGAGTCTTCAAAGTGCATATTCTGAGCGCCCAATTTAACGGGGGATTCTTTAAGAAGATTTGCCCCTGTTTCAAGCGATGTGAATGGGGGACATACTATAACGTCAACTTTTCCTGAAATATTGAGCATGGCAAGTTTAATATCCTTGATGAGCGAAAGGGATTCGCCAAGGTTCTTGTTCATTTTCCAGTTGCCTGCAATAACTTTTTTTCTCATTCTTTATCCTGTAATTAATTTACTGCTTCCACTCTTCTAATACCCGGTATTTCCCTTATAAGAGCCCTTTCAACGCCGGCTCTTAAAGTCATTTGCGACATAGGGCATCCGCTGCAGGCTCCGGTTAGCCTTACTTCAACAATTCCTTCCTCGGTTACCTTTACTAGTTCAACATCGCCCCCGTCTGCCTGCAGGTATGGGCGGATTGTACCAAGTGCCTTTTCAACTTTTTCGAATAATATATCGTTCATTACAACTCCTAATTATCCTTCCAAAGATATTTCAATTTTAGATGAAGCACCACTATTGAGTGAAATACTTATCTGCGAAGCAAGGTTTTTGCTTATATCCGTAATTTTGGCTGCATGTTCGCTATCCGGGTGCGAATAGACAATCGGTTTGCCCAAATCGCCCCCTTCCCTAATTCTCGGGTCAATAGGTATATCCCCTAGGAAAGGGACCTTAAGTTCATCTGCAAGGCGCCGGCCGCCGCCATTGCCGAATATATCGTACCTTTTGTTTGTATCGGGCGCTATAAAATAGCTCATGTTCTCTATAATGCCGAATACATGCACATTAACGCGCTCGAACATCTTTAATCCTTTTCTGGCATCAACCAGCGAAACATTCTGAGGTGTGGTTACAATAACCGCACCGGTTAATGGAATGGTCTGGACTACGGTAAGCTGTATATCACCGGTTCCGGGAGGGAGGTCGAAAATGAGGTAATCAAGTTCACCCCAGTCAACATCGCTCATAAACTGTTTAACGGCTCCGCTTGCCATTGGGCCGCGCCAGATAACGGGACTATTCTCGTCAAGAAAGAAGCCAATTGAAATCAGCTTAACATCGTAATTTTCCAAAGGCATCATCTTGCCCGTTTCCGGGTCCTGAAAGATTTTCGGCTTTTCGTTCACTCCGAACATCAAAGGAATGCTGGGGCCGTAAATATCGGCATCAATTAAGCCGACTTTAGCGCCCTGCTGGGCAAGGGCAACTGCAAGGTTTACTGCTACAGTGCTTTTGCCAACTCCTCCTTTGCCGCTTGCTACGGCAATTGTGTTTTTTACTCCGGGGAGTATCGAATCCTTTATATCATTCGAGTGGGAAAGAACCTTTGAAGACATATCAACTTTAATATTCCCGGCCGAAGGTATTTCTTTTTTTATTGCTTCAATGCAATCCGACTTAATTTTATCTTTAAGAGGGCAGGCTGGGGTAGTAAGTTCAACAACAACAGAAATATCATTTCCATTAATCTGAATATCTTTAACCATATTAAGCGAAACGAGATCTTTATGAAGATCGGGATCATTTACTTTGCTTAATGCGTCAATAACCAGTGTTTTGTTTATTTTTTCCATTAATTCTCCAATTTACAATTCAAAATTATGAATAATTTAAGAGACGGCAAATTCTTATTTGATTATTGAACAAAATGAAATGCGGTTAAGTTCAGCCAAATTTAACTTATAGGTATTATTTTTATATTGATTTAATAGATTCCAATGAATAAATTCTATTCAGCTTTAAGGATATAATTTGAACTATCTAAAGAGAGAAAAAGTTAGATATAATAATAACTTAGAGGTATAATTGGTTAACCCGGCAACAGCTTTAATACTATTTTTTGCGGCCGCTCTGCTTACGGCAATCATTTTTAATCCAAAATTTGGTTTAAAAAAATTATGGAGCAGAGGGGGGAGCGATAAAAAGAAAATAATGATTGAAGACAGCCTTAAATTCATTTATGATTTTCAGTTACGCCAGCTTCCCCTTGGAAAGAAAGAACTTAAAAATGCCTTGAGCATTAACGATTCCCGTTTGGATGAACTTATTCAGCTCCTTTTAAAAATGAATTTAATCCAGTTAAGCGAAGAGAATATTACACTTACCGAGGAAGGGAACAGCTACGCGGTTAAAATTGTACGAATTCACCGCCTGCTTGAAAAATACCTTGCCGAGGAAACGAGCGTTAAAGAAGATTACTGGCACATTGTTGCCGAAGAGAGGGAGCACAGCGTTAGCGATGTTGAAGCGGAATCCCTCTCGGCGCGTTTGGGCAATCCTCTTACCGACCCTCACGGCGACCCTATACCGGGGGCCGATGGCAATCATTTCCTGCCTGAAAGAATTTCTCTTGTGGAGCTTGAAGAGAATATTATAGGCATTATATCGCACATAGAGGATGAGCCGCCCGAAGTTTATTCTAAAATACTTCAATCGGGGCTGCACCTGGGGAGCATAGTTAAAATATTAAGCCGGAATAAGAATGAGTTTGTTATGGAGGCTAACGGAAAGGGGGTAATCATTCCTTCTTCCCTGGCGGCTAATATTTCAATTACCAAGAGCGCCGGCGAGACTATGCCCGGAATTAGAAAACTTTCCGAGGTTAATGTTGACGAAGAAGCATACATTGCCGGAATATCGAAGGCAATGAGGGGCCAGCAGAGGCGCCGCCTTCTCGATTTCGGGTTCGTGCCCGGCACTAAAATTGTACCCCGGCTTATAAGCCTTGGGGGCGACCCCGTGGCCTACGAAATTAGAAGCACTACAGTGGCCCTGCGAAAACAGCAGGCCGAACAGGTTTTTGTAACTGAAATTGAAAACGGAAATTAAAATGGCTGATATTGAAAACTGCGCATCGTGCCCTATGCATAATATAGGCAATCTTGTTAAACTGGGCATAAGCATGGATGATTTCGATTTTGTTGTTGCCCTTGCCGGAAACCCTAATACGGGTAAAAGCACTGTGTTCAACAGTCTTACCGGATTAAAACAGCACACAGGCAACTGGCCGGGCAAAACGGTAGGCCGTGCCGAAGGAGCCTTTCAGTACGGCGAAAAGAAATTCAAGATTGTTGACCTTCCAGGTACATATTCTCTGCTTTCTACAAGCACCGATGAAGAAGTGGCGCGCGATTTTATTCTTTTCGGCCAGCCCGATGTAACTATTATTGTGGTTGACGCCACAAGAATAGAAAGGAACCTCAACCTCGTTCTTCAGGTATTGGAAATTACAGACCGCGCTGTTCTTTGCGTCAACCTGATTGACGAAGCCAAAAGGAACAAGATAGTTGTGAACGAAAGGGAGCTTTCACGTTCTCTCGGAATTCCGGTTGTGCCTACTGCGGCCAGACAGGGAACAGGAGTGCCGGAATTGCTTAAAAGCGTTTACGAAGTAGCTACAGGCAGTTATGTATGCAAACCTTACAGGGTAGCCAAATATTCCGATAAGCTGAATAAGGCAATAGAAGAGCTAACAAAACGAGTACTTAATGATTATCCCGCCCTGCCTAATGCGAGGTGGGTGGCATTAAGGCTTCTTGAAGGGGATCAGAGGATTATTGATGCAGTTAAATCGGGAGAACTTGGAACCCTTATTATTAAACAGCAAAGTGTCCAGTAATATCAATCCGGGGAAATATGGAAAAAGAGAAAATTGAACAGAACAGCATTCTCAATTTAACGAACAAA
>DAHYUM010000074.1 GCA_027398005.1 bacterium | reverse complement strand
TGCCGCAGTAAAATTCATTAACGAGCTCGGCAAAACAATTGCATCCGAAATTAAAAGCGTTGAAAAAGGGCTTAAGATTGAAGCGGTTAAAAGCGCGCCCGCACAGAATGCTATTGAAAGCAAAACCGCAATGAATCTTATTGACGCCGTTTATGCTGTCCCTCACGGAGTAATTAAAATGAGCGCCGATATTGAGGGCCTGGTTGAAACTTCCACCAATATGGGGGTAATAGTAACCGAGAAAGATTCTGTCCAGTTAATTACCAGCCAGCGCAGTTCAGTTGAATCGGAAAAAAACGATATTGCAGATGTAGTAGGTAATGTATTCAGGATGGCCGGCGCCGAAGTTACAAGCGGCGACGGATACCCGGGATGGGCCCCCGATATTAATTCGCCCGTGCTTAAAGTAATGAAAAACGTGTACAGCTCCCTTTACAGCAAAGAGCCCGAAGTTAAAGCTATTCACGCTGGACTTGAATGCGGAATTATTAAGGAAAGATACCCCGATATGGATATGATTTCATTCGGTCCTACAATTATGGGGGCTCATTCGCCCGATGAAAGGGTTCAGATTTCAACAGTTGAAAAATTCTGGAATCTTCTTCTAAATGTATTGAAGAACATTCCCGCTAAATAAACATTTGTTTTAAGGCATTGCGGTTAACTGCAATGCCTTAAATATTTTTACAACATACTAAACGAGAGAATAATGGGAAATAGTAATGTATTAAAACCTGAACCAAGCGCAATTTACAGGTGGGGTATCCTCTTCTTTGTAAGCCTTGCAATGTTCGGTAATTATTATGTTTACGATTCTATCAGTCCGCTTGCCGATCTTCTTACTAAACAGCTCCATTTTACCGATTCCGATATTGGTTTGCTTCAGGGCATTTATAGCTTTCCTAATGTTATTATGGTGCTAATAGGGGGAATTATAATAGATAAACTGGGCACCAGAATATCTACCTTTATTTTTGCAGTACTCTGTATGACAGGCGCAATAATAACCGCATTTTCGGGAACGCTCCTCTTTATGGCTATCGGTAGGTTAACTTTCGGCCTCGGCGCCGAATCTTTAATTGTTGCAGTTACTACTGTTATTGGAAGGTGGTTTAAAGGCAAACAGCTTTCGTTCGCGTTCGGACTTAACCTTACCATTGCGCGCCTTGGTTCGTTTGCCGCATTAAATTCGCCGACCTGGGCAAAAACATATTACGAACACTGGCAGGGACCTTTAATTATTACCGTTATTGCGGCCGTTATTTCGGTTGCTGGTGTTATAATTTACTGGGGTATGGATATTTACGCCGAAAAGAAATTTACCTTAAGGGAAGTTGCCAAGCAGGATGAAATTAAACTTAAGGAAGTATTTTCATTCCCCCGTTCTTTCTGGTATGTTGTTTTGCTGTGCGTTACATTTTATTCGGCAATGTTCCCGTTCCAAACATTTGCAGTTAAATTCTTTATGGAAGTTCACGGTACCACAAGGGAAATGGGGGGATTCCTATCGAGCATGCTTACGCTTTCGGCTATGATTCTCACTCCTCTTTTCGGCCTGCTTGCCGATTACATGGGCAAACGCTCTCTCTTGATGATGTTCGGCTCGCTGATTATTATACCGGTATATTTAATTATGGCATATACCCAAATTTCCCTTTACGTCCCGATGGCCATGATGGGGCTTGCGTTTTCGCTGGTGCCTGCAGTAATGTGGCCTTCGGTTGCATTAATAGTGGATGAATCGAAACTGGGAACGGCTTACGGCCTTATGACAATGATTCAGAATATTGGATTATTCGGATTCAACATGTTAATAGGGTGGGTAAACGATTTCAGCGGCGGTTATACAACCGGAATGTGGGTTTTCTCGACCCTTGGATTTTTCGGAATGGCTTTCGCTTTCATGTTAAGACGCAATGAATTGGGGCCCAACGGATTCGGCCTCGAAAAAGGAATGAAATAATTTTGCTCTATGGGGCGGGGAATTTTCCCCGCCTTTTTTTTACACTTCATTTAATATCTTATCCTGTTACACTCCCTTTAAGAAAAATTAAAAAATCTCGTCAAAAATTGGTAAATTTATATTGTGTGATTTTTTACATTACTGGTGCTGACGTTTTATACCGGAAATCAAATTAATAAATCTATTCTCAATCAAAGGGGCTTAAAATGAAACCAACCGCGCTTGAAAACGCTTGTAAAATAGCTATTAAAGACTGTATGGGTACCAAAAAGAATGAGACTGTACTTGTTGTTACCGACGAGAATAAGAGGAAAATAGGTTACGCTCTTTACGAAACCGCGCTGAAACTTGGTCACGAAGCAATTATTGTTGAAATGAAATCGAGGAAAATTAATGGCGAAGAGCCGCCGGCTTCGGTTGCAGACTTGATGAAGGAATTTGATGTGGTTTTATGCCCCACCACAAAATCGCTCACTCATACCAATGCAAGAAGAACTGCTTCATCTAAAGGGGCGCGTGTTGCTACATTCCCCGGTATTACAGAAGAAATTATGATTAGGGGACTTAACGCCGACTATAAAAAAATTGCCGCGCTTACCTTGAAACTTAAAAAGGTCTTCGAAAAGACAAAGATTGTAAGGGTTACCGCCCCAAACGGAACCGATATTACAATGGATATTACCGGAAGGAAAGCGCTTCCCAGCAAGGGATTATTCCATAAAAAAGGGGAAAGCGGTAACCTGCCTACGGGTGAGACTTATGTAGCCCCCCTTGAAGGGAAAACCGACGGCGTTTTTGTGGTTAACGGTTCTATGGCCGGAGTTGGGATGATTGGCAGTAAGCCGATTAAAATTGTTGTTGAAAACGGAATAGCAGTATCAATTACCGGGGGCAAAGAGGCCAATATGCTTAATAAAATGCTCGCCCCGTACGGTTTGAAAGGGAGGAATATTGCCGAATTCGGCGTTGGAACGAACGATAAAGCCCGTTTGAGCGGTAATATTCTTGAGGATGAAAAAGTGCTTGGCACCGTTCATATTGCCCTGGGGGATAATAAATCGATGGGAGGCAAGGTTAATGTACCGGTTCATTTGGATGGTATTATAAAGAGCCCTACTGTCTATTTTGACGGCAAAATAATAATGAAAGATGGAAATTTGCTCGTTAAATGAGATTTTTACCGGGGCTCTGCCCCGGTTTATTAATATTTCTTCATCTTAAAATTGAGAATAGCCTAAAATTTTGCTAAATTTGCCAACCAAAATTTAAGAGGATTATGAAAGCCCTTAGCTCGTTAAATGATCAGCAGAAAGCGGCAGTTGAATTTAACGCCGGACCTCATATGATCGTCGCCGGAGCAGGATCCGGAAAAACCAGAGTTCTAACACAAAAAATTGCCTACCTTATTGAGGATGGGTTCGAACCTTCTTCTATTCTTGCCCTTACCTTTACTAATAAGGCGGCCAAAGAAATGAAAGAGAGGATTAAAAAACTTATCGGCAAAAAGGCCGATGAGCTTTGGATGGGTACTTTCCATTCTATCTTCGCTAGAATATTAAGAACCGAAGCCGCTAAATTGAATTACAAGGCGAATTTCTCAATTTACGACAGGGAAGATTCCGTTGCTCTTGTAAGCAACATTCTTCAGAACTTCGATATATCGCTTGACAGCATCACATCTTCGGGTGTTCAGCATAGAATAAGCAAAATGAAAAACCAGATGATTTCGCCGGAGGAATTCGCCAAGAATTTTGCCGAAACGCATATCGATAAAAAAATTGCCGAAATCTATACTGAATACAATAAACGCCTTTACGAGAATAATTCGATGGATTTTGACGACCTTCTTATTAAGCCGATCGAATTGTTCAATCTGCACCAGAAAGTTCTGCTTAAGTATAAAACCCAGTTTAAGTATGTTCTTGTAGATGAATATCAGGATACGAATAAAGCGCAGTACGAAATGCTAAAGCTTCTTGCAGCGCCCAAAGGCAAAATATGCGTAGTGGGGGATGATGCCCAGAGCATTTACGGATGGCGCGGTGCCGAAATTAAAAATATGCTCGATTTTGAAAAGGATTTTACCAAAGCTAAAATCTTCAGGCTCGAACAGAACTACAGATCGACCAAAATGATTCTCAGCGCTGCCGATTCGGTTATTAAGAAGAATTCGGAACAGATTAATAAAACACTCTGGACTCAGAACGCCGAAGGGGACCAGATAAGTTTAATTAAATGCTCCGATGAAAAGGATGAAGCAATTCAGATTGCAAAAAAAATTAAGAAAGAAGTTGTTTCGCGCAAAATCTCCTTTAAGGATATTGCCATTCTTTACAGAATCAACTCGCAGTCCCGTGCTCTTGAAGATGCATTAAGAAGAGAAAAAATCCCTTACAAGATAATCGGCGGGGTAGAATTCTACCGCAGAAAGGAGGTTAAAGATGTAATTGCCTACCTGCGCGTTATAAGCAACCAGAACGATGAGGAAAGTCTTTTAAGAATTATGAACTTTCCGCAGCGCGGCATTGGAAATACTTCTATTTCTAAAATGATCCAGTTTGCGCGCAAGCTTAATTTAAGCCTCTTTACTACTATGTCCCGCGTATTTGAAGTTATAGAGGTTAAAGAGAGAATACAGAAAAACGTTAAGCAGTTTAAACTGCTTTTGGATAAATACATTTCGCTTAAGGATTCCTTATCCTTAAACGAACTTCTTTCGGCCCTGGTTGATGAACTGGGCATCCTTAAGATTTATAAGGAAGAGGGAACCCAGGAATCGATTGCCCGTTACGATAATATTCAGGAATTGCTTTCGGCTATAAGCGAATATACTCATACCAACCCGAACCTTACTATTGATGATTTTCTTTCGGAAGTTTCGCTTGTTACCGGTGTGGACCAGTACAGCGAAGGGGATAATTCAAATACCCTTATGACAATCCACTCCGCTAAAGGGCTCGAATTCCCGATTGTATTCATTTCCGGATGCGAAGAGGATATTTTCCCTCTCAATCAGAAATTTGATACCGACAGCCGTCTTGAAGAGGAAAGGCGCCTTTTCTATGTTGCAATGACAAGAGCTAAAGAAAAGGTATTTATAAGCTATGCCCGTTCACGCTACCGTTTCGGAGAAGTGGCTTACCAGAGCAAATCGCGCTTTATAGATGAAATTGACCCGTCTACAATTGAAGAAGCCGACGGCGCGCACGCACGCTCCTCGCGCAGAAGCAAGAAAATGTATTACGATGAATATTACCAGGAAGGGTTCGAAGATTACGATCAGGAACACCGTTCTTTAAGGGTAGGCAGCCGTGTTACCCACCAGATTTTCGGGCAGGGTAAAATACTTCAGCTTACAGGCGCCGGCGATACCCAGAGAGTTACAATCAATTTTGAAGACCACGGCACCAAACAGCTTCTGGTTAAGTTTGCTAACCTGAAACCGGTTAACTGATATTAAAATATTTCCGATTTTAGAATCCCGGCTTACCCTAATGGCCGGGATTTTTTTTGCCCGTTTGCCCCCTCCTTATAAAATACTAAACAACCCTTCCTGTCAAGCAAATTATTTAAAAATATTTAAAATATTTTGCCCCGATTTTCTATCAATTAACGGGTTAAATTATTAATTTCGTTAAAATAGAATTCAATTGTCTTTTAAATTAGGAGAACAGGATGAAAAAGCAGACTCTTCCCATTTTCTTGACCTTTTTGGTAATGGGTGTGGCAGACGCAATGGGCCCGATGTCCGACGCGGTTAAAAAACAATTTGCATTAGATAACGTAATTTCGACCCTTTTGCCATTCTTTGTATTTATAGCTTTCGCCGTTTTCAGCGTACCGGGGGGCATTCTTGCCGCTAGAATAGGTAAAAAGAATTTGCTCCTTGCCGGGCTTGGTATGAACGTAATTGCCATGCTTGTGCCTGCTTTTTTTAATCCCGGTTTTACTCTGCTTCTTGCCTGCATTTTCATTCTCGGCATAGGAACCACATTCCTTCAGGTAGCTGGCAACCCTATAATGCGCGATGTAAGCAGCGAAGGGCAGTACAGCCGCAACCTTGCGCTTGCTCAGGGTATTAAAGGGGTCGGTTCTTCAGGCTCTGCTTATCTGGTAGGCCTTGTAATGATTCTCCCGTTGTTCGCAAGTATGGGATGGAGAGGCGCTTTCCCGGTATTCTTTGCTTTCATGGCGCTTACATTCGTTGCAGTTGCTTCTCTTAAGATAAAAGAAACCAAATCGGAAGAACCGCCAAGCATTGCTTCTTCATTAAGCCTTTTAAAAGAGCCTGTTTTCGCCCTTGCCGTACTGGGCATATTCCTATACGTCGGCGCCGAAGTATGTATGGGGCGTTTTCTTAAACCAACACTCGAAAAATTCAACTTCTCAACCGATAACGCAGCGCTTCTAGGCCCCACATTGTTTTTTGCCTCTTTAACTATAGGCAGGCTTATTGCTGGCAGTATTAATGTTAAGGCAAGAACATTCTTAAGAATTTCGGCAGTGCTTGGGGTATTAGGGCTTGTATTCATCATAACCGGAGTAAAGGAATTAACCTTACTGGGCATTGTTGTTGCCGGATTTGGATTTGCGAATATCTGGCCTATGCTATTCTCAATAACCGTTGAAGAAAAGCCTGAACGCGCCAGCGAACTTTCGGGACTTATGTGCATGGCAATAAGCGGCGGGGCAATAGTTCCACTTATTATGGGGCGCATGCTCGATTTTGACATGGGCGCAATGGCATACATTGTACCTGCAGTCTGTTTCGTTTATCTTTTACTTCTTTCTCTTAAAGGAGGCAAAAAGGCTGTTGCCGCTTAATTGATAAAGTTAAATCTTAATAACGGGAAATTGGAATAATGAAATATTCAGACGATAAAAGAATTGTTATGACGCTTGATGCTGGCGGAACTACATTTGTGTTCTCCGCGGTTCAGGCCAACAGGGAAATTGTAGAACCTATTACACTCCCTTCGCAGCCGAATAATCTGGAGCTTTGCCTTTCGACGATAATTGAAGGATTTGAAAAAGTAAAATCGGAATTGAAAGCGGAGCCTTCTGCAATAAGTTTCGCATTCCCAGGCCCTGCCGATTATCCGAACGGAATTATTGGCGATTTGCCTAATCTGCCCGCTTTCAGAGGGGGAGTGGCATTAGGACCTATGCTGAATGAAAAATTCGGCGTGCCGGTATTTATAAATAACGACGGGAACCTATTTGTTTACGGCGAGGCGATTGCAGGGCTTCTGCCTCATGTTAACGGATTACTCGAAAAATCGGGCAGCCATAAGAGATTTAACAGCCTTTTCGGAATAACTTTGGGAACCGGATGCGGCGCAGGAATTGTGATTGATGGTGAATTATTTGTCGGCGATAATTCTAACGGCGGTGAGATTTGGCTTACACGCAATAAGCTTAACGGTAAAATTAATGTTGAAGACGGCGCGAGCATCAGGGCTGTTCAGAGGGTTTATGCCGAAGAAAGCGGCGTAAACGATCCGTCCCTTTCACCAAAGGATATTTATGAAATTGCCACCGGAAAGAAAGAAGGCAATAAGAACGCCGCAGTTGAGGCATTCAGAAGAATGGCCGAGGTTGTAGGCGAGGCTGTTTCGAACGCCATTACCCTTATTGATGCACTTGTGGTAATAGGGGGAGGCGTTGCCGGGGCTAATGCGCTCTTTATGCCCTTTATGGTAGAAGAAATGAACGGATATTACGAAAGGAACGACGGCTCTAAATTCCACAGGCTTGTGCAGAATGTTTACAACCTTGAAGATGAAAAGAGCATGGCGGAATTTCTTAAGAGCAACTCGGTTGAAATTACAATTCCGGGCACCGTTAAAAAAATGGTTTACGAACCCGATAAAAAAACCGGCGTAGGAATGTCTAAGCTCGGCACAAGCAGGGCCGTTTCAATTGGCGCTTACGCTTTTGCACTTAACGCAATGGATAATAAAAAATAAAAATTAAAGCAGAGAAAAATGAGAAAAATATATTTCATTGTAAGCATCCTTCTGATTATATCAGCCTCCAGCGCCTTAGCGCAGAATAAGAAAATTACAGCTTATGTCAATCCATTTATTGGAACAGACGCGCACGGGCACACATATCCGGGACCCGTAATGCCTTTCGGTATGGTTCAGTTGAGCCCCGATACCGACATTGAAGGGTGGGACTGGTGTTCCGGTTATCATTACTCCGATAATTCTATTATGGGGTTCAGCCATAAGCATTTAAGCGGAACGGGAGCCACTGATTATGCCGATGTTCTTCTTATGCCTACAACCGGCGATGTTAAAATTGTGCCCGGTAAAAAAAATACAAGGGGGGATGGATACCGTTCCCGTTTCTCGCACAAGAATGAAATTGCTACTCCCGGTTATTATTCAGTTATACTGGATGACTACAAGATAAAAGCTGAATTGACCGCTACGGAGAGGGTCGGATTTCATAAATATACTTTCCCGAAATCTATCCGTTCGAATATCATAATCGATTTGAAACATGGCCTGGATAGCGGCGGGGAAAGCTATATACATTTTGTGAACGACCATACCATTGAAGGATGGCGCCTTTCGCACGGCTGGGCCGCCGAGCATACAATTTATTTCGTAGCCGAATTTTCAAAACCTTTTGCCGGTTTCGGCACCGCTTCGGATGATGTGCTTAATGAAGGGCACAGGGAGGCAAAAGGGAAGAATATTAAAGGATATGTAAGATATTCTACAAAAGAAAATGAATCCGTATTGGTTAAGGTAGGCATTTCGGCCGTAAGCATAGAAGGCGCAAGAAAAAACCTTGAAAAGGAAGCGCCCGGATTCGATTTTGAGCTTGTTAAAAAGAATGCCGAAAAAGCATGGGAAAAGGAATTAGGCAAAATTGTTGTTGAAACTAAAAACAATAATTTGAAGGAAATTTTCTACACCGCGCTTTATCATGCTATGATTACCCCCAATATCTTTAACGATGTTGACGGCAAATATTACGGAATGGACAGAAAAATTCATGAAGCCAAAGGGCAGAATGTTTATACGGTCTTTTCTCTTTGGGATACTTTCAGGGCTCTGCATCCTCTTCTTTCAATTATTGACAGGGACCGGACCCTCGATTTCGTAAAAACTATGCTTCTTCAATACCAGGACGGCGGGCTTCTTCCGGTATGGGAACTTGCAGGGAACGAAACATGGTGTATGATAGGCTACCATTCAGTGCCCGTAATATTCGATTCCTATATGAAAGGAATAAACAATTTTGATACTAAGCTTGCCCTTGAGGCAATGAAGAAAAGCGCCGACCAGGACCAGCGTGGATTAAAATTCTACAAGGACAGGGGATATATTCCTGCCGAGAAGGAAAATGAATCGGTTTCGAAACAGCTTGAATACAGCTACGATGACTGGTGCATTGCCCAGTTTGCCAAAAAACTTGGCGAAGAAAAAGATTACGAGCGCTTTAATATACGCTCGCTCAATTATAAAAACGTTTTCGATAAATCAACCGGATTTTTCCGCGGCAGACTTACAAACGGAGCCTGGTACACTCCATTTAATCCTCTTGAAGTAAACCAGATTTATACCGAAGCAACCGCATGGCAGTATAATTTCTTCGTTCCGCAGGATATTAAGGGGATGATTGACCTTCAGGGGGGTAACGATAAATTCATCGCCAAGATAGACGAACTCTTTGCCCAGCCTGAAAAACTTGAAGGAAGGGAACAGCCCGATATCTCCGGATTAATCGGGCAGTACGTTCAGGGGAATGAACCTTCGCACCATATAGCTTATTTATATGATTATGCAGGCAAACCCTCAAAAACACAGTTCCGCGTAAGGGATATTATGAGCAGAATGTACACTGCAAAGGCTGACGGATTATGCGGAAACGATGACTGCGGGCAGATGTCTGCCTGGTATGTATTCAGCGCCATGGGTTTCTATCCTGTTACACCGGGGCAGAATACATACGCTATAGGTTCTCCTATTTTTGACAAGGTTACCATAAATCTTGAAAACGGTAAAAAGTTTGTAATTACCGCAAAGAACAATGGATATAAGAATGTTTATATAAAATCAGCTTCAATAAATGGTTCAAAGCTAGAGCATGCTTATTATACGCATGACCAGATAGCAAACGGCGGGGAAGTGGTCTTTGAAATGACCGATAAACCTGCCGATTTATGGGGAACCGCCAACCCGGCTTTCTTTACAATGCTGCCCGATAGGGATGCTGTTTCGGTGCCATTTATTAATGCCCCTTCGGAAGTGTTTTATAACGAAATGGAAGTGTCGCTTACATGCCCTACTGAAGGCACAAAGATTTATTATACAACGGACGGAAGCGAACCTTCAGTTAGTTCTACTCTTTACAGCGCGCCGTTTAAGATTGTTAATGCCTGTACTATTAAAGCAGTAGCCGTAAGCGCATCGGGTAAATTAAGTCCGGCCGCCGCTTCTTCCTTCATTAAATCGAAATACCCTCCCGCAAAATACGCGTACCCATTTAACAGCCGATACAACGGCGGCGGTTTTATGGCTTTGACTGACGGACGTTTCGGAACCAGCAGTTTCCAGAGCGGGGAATGGCAGGGCTTTGAAGGAGTTGACCTGGATGCTACTATTGACCTCGTTACACCGCGCAAGGTTAACAGGCTTTCAATTAATGCATTGCAGGATAATAACGTATGGATTTTCCTGCCGAAGGATTTCGATTTTTATGTCTCTGCCGACGGAAAAGAATTTAAAAAAGTAGGCACTGTAAAAAATGACGTTCCTCCAGAACAGCAGGAAATTATGGTAAAGAATTTTGCCGTTAACTGCAGCGAAAATAATGTAAGGTACGTAAGGGTGGTAGGGCACAACCTTGGTATTTGTCCCCCCTGGCATAAAGGAGCAGGGGGAAAAGCATGGCTCTTTGCGGATGAACTGGTGATTGAATAAAAATTGAATTTTAGGAGCTTGAAATGAAAAACAAAAAAATCGTATTATTTCTTCTTGTTGCCTTTGCCGCTCTCATTCCACTTAAGAATGTATATGCGCAGTATTCCGAAAAACAGAAGGAAATTCTTGCTGAAAGGGTCAAATCGGAGTTCCTTGATGCATGGAATGCTTATAAGAAATACGCGTGGGGGCACGACGCGCTTAAACCGCTAAGCAAAACATACCACGACTGGTATACCGAATCGCTTCTAATGACTCCGGTTGACGCATTCGATACGATGATTCTAATGGGGCTTAAGGATGAAGCCGCAGACGCAAAAAAACTGATTCTTGAAAAACTCTCTTTCGATAAGGATATGAGAGTGCAGAATTTTGAAATTGTAATACGCCTTTTAGGAGGGCTTCTTTCGGCTTACCAGTGGGATGGAGACCCGGGATTTCTTGCGCTTGCCAACGATTTGGCCGACAGGCTTTTACCGGTGTTCAACAGTCCTACCGGAATGCCATACAGGTATGTAAATCTTAAAACCGGCGCGGTTGACGGAAATGTAAGCAACCCTGCGGAAATCGGCACTCTGCTTATTGAATTCGGTATGCTGAGTAAAATTACGGGCAAACCGGTTTATTACGATAAGGCAAAGAAAGCGGCGGTTGAATTATTCAACAGAAGGTCTTCAATCGGTCTGGTTGGTTCATCAATTAACATTGAAACAGGCGAATGGGAAAGCAGCAAAAGCCACATCAGCGGCGGAATAGATTCCTATTATGAATATCTCCTTAAAAGCTATCTTCTGTTCGGCGATGAAGATATGAAAAAAATGTACTATTCGTCAATTGAAGCGGTAAACAAATATTTATGGGAAGTTGTTGACGGAAGGGGATGGTACTGCGTTGCCGATATGAACACAGGAGAAAAGCTTGCCCATACATACGGCGCATTGGATGCTTTTATGCCCGCGATGCTTTCATTGGGAGGCGATGTTGAAAGGGCAAGAGAACTGCAGAGATCGGGATTCCTGATGTGGAATTTATTCGGCATTGAGCCTGAAAGATTCGATTATACAACCTACGCGCCGGTTTACGAAGGTTATCCGCTGCGCCCCGAAAATATTGAATCGGCTTATTACCTTTATAAGTACACCAGGGACGATAAGTATTTGATGATGGTTGAAACATACCTGGAAACTATTATCAAGCACTGCAAGTGCGACGAAGGCTTTGCACATCTTGCAAGCGTTGTTACAATGGAAAAGAGCGATGATATGGAAAGCTTTTTCCTGGCAGAGACATTCAAATATCTTTACCTTACTTTTGCAAAGGATTCTGCGCTTGATTTCAGTAGTGTAATTTTCAATACCGAGGCACATCCGTTCAAGAAATCGTTTGCCAAAGGGAAATAACGTTATTATTAAATAATATTTTAACCTGCCGGAATTACCCTTATAAGCGGGGCAATTCCGGTTTATTAAACAATCCGGAGGCTTGTATTGAATTTATCTGCAATTGATTGGGGCATTGTGCTGGTAATACTTGTCCTGATGATAGGAATGGTTCTTGTAAGCAAGAATCTGGTAAAAAGTGTTACAGATTTTTTAGCCACCGGAAGAACCGGAGGCAGGTATATAATATCGATGTTCCATGGGACGGCCGCACTGGGGGCAATAACCGTTGTAGGGGCTTTAGAGCAGAATTATTCTGCCGGTTTTAACTCCCGCTGGTGGGAAATGCTTACTGCAGTTATTCTTGTAGGAATGAGCGTTCTCGGATGGGTTGTTTACCGTTTCAGGCAGACACGCGCTCTTACAATGGCTCAATTCTTCGAAATCCGCTACAGCCGTAATTTCCGCATCTTTGCGGGCTTCCTCGCATTTACTTCGGGCATAATAAATATGATTATTTTCCCCTCAGTAAGCGCCCGCTTTTTCATTTATTTCTGCGGAATTCCCGAAATAGGGTATATTGGCCAATACTCAATTACATTTATTCTTACTACCGCCGTTATGGTGTTAATACCTCTTTTCTTTATTTTAACCGGCGGGCATATAGCCGTTATGTTAACCGATTTTATTCAGGGGGTTTTTCTCAATCTGGTTTTTGTTGTAATTACGATAATGCTTCTTGTTCAGTTCAACTGGTCGACCATTGCCGATACAATGTACAGCGTGCCTAAGGATGCATCCCTTATTAATCCTTTCCATTCGGGCAACGTGCAGGATTTTAATATATGGTATTTTTTCATCGGAATGTTCGGGCTTATATATACTAAGCTTTCGTGGCAGGGCAATTCATCGTTCAACGTTGCGGCTAAAAGCGCGCACGAAGCCAAGATGGCCGATGTATTGACCAACTGGCGCCTTATTCCACAATGGGGACTCTTTCTGGTTTTCATTCCGGTTGTTGCATACACTGTTATGAACAACGGAAAT
>DAHYUM010000073.1 GCA_027398005.1 bacterium | reverse complement strand
GCGGAAGGATTTGGGTCAGCAGCACAATCGGTGTCGGCAGCGTTTTCACCTTCTCAATACCAATAAGAAATAGAATAGCTAGCGAAAGAAAAGAATCTGCATGAAAGCAAATGTTTTACTGGTAGACGACGAACAGAATATTCTTAAAATGATAGAACTCGCGCTTAATTCATTCGGATTTCAGACTGAAGTATTCAGCGACCCTGAAGCGGCACTTAAAAGAGCGCAGGAAAAGTATTTCGATATCGCTTTCATCGATTTAAAAATGCAGCCTATAGACGGGCTTCAGGTGCTTGCCCATCTCAAAAGGACTTCGGAGGATACCACCATTGTTCTTATGACTGCCCACGGCACAATTGAATCGGCCGTTGAAGCAATTAAAAAAGGAGCATACGATTACCTTACAAAACCTTTCACTTATCAGGAATTTACACATATTGCCGAAAGGGTTTACAGTCACCACCACCTTATGCGCGAAGTAAAAGGGTTACGCGCCCAGATGCAGGAAGAAGATTTCCCCAATACAATAGCCACAAAGAATTTCAGGATGAGGGATATCATAAAAACCGCCAAAGATATAGCCAACAGCGATATTCCTGTGCTAATCGAAGGGGAAAGCGGAACGGGAAAGGAACTTTTAGCCCGATACATTCACGAAAACAGCGACCGGGCTGAAAATCCGTTTATGGCTATAAACTGCGCGGCAATTCCTGAAAACTTATTCGAAAGTGAGCTTTTCGGACACACAAAGGGTTCCTTTACAGGCGCTATTAAAGACCGGATAGGTAGAATTGAGATGGCCGACCAGGGGACTGTTTTTCTAGATGAGGTAGCCGAAATACCTAAACCGATGCAGGTTAAGCTTCTCCGTTTTCTCCAGAGTATGGAATATGAAAGGGTGGGGGAAAGCATTACAAGAAAAGTAAACGTGCGAATTATAAGCGCCACAAACAGGTCAATTGACGAAGAATTGGGCAAAGGGGAACTGAGGGACGATTTTTATTACCGCCTTAGCGGTGTGCGCTTTAAACTCCCTCCTTTAAGCCAGAGAAAAGAGGATCTTCCAATTTTAGCCGAATATTTCTTTTCGAAGTATTCGCCCGAAAACAAATATGAACTTCTCCCCGAAACAATGAAATATTTAATGGATTACGACTGGCCCGGAAATGTAAGGGAGTTTGAGAATGTAATAAAGAGACTAATTGTCTTTTCTAAAGACGGGAAAGTAAAACCTGAATACCTGCCGATAGAAGTAATAAACGAGAAACCGAAGCAGTTTTCGAATGTAATTCCAAAATTGGAAGAACTGGAAAAACAGCATATAATAGAAGTGCTCCGTTTGGCGCCAAATCCAAAAGAAGCCGCCAAAATTCTTGGAATTTCAGAAACAACCCTCTGGCGGAAAAGGAAATTGTACGATCTGTAAACCAATCAGAAACACACGCATTTCATTTTGAAATTAGGTTAAGTTGTTATAATACAATTACTTAGCTGTAGGTCATTTCATTTTGAAATGAGAATATTAAGAATTTGTAACAATTAATTTCATATTTGTAATTAAGGAGGTATAAAAGGGCAAAATTTGAATGTTTTAAGGCTTTTCCGGAACAAATTTTTAAAGGCATAATTATTGTTATTTAAAAGAGAAACACAAACACATAACTAATAGGAGATATAAAAAAAATGAAACAGTCCGCATTTATCGTAATTCTTTTCGTACTGGCAATGGTAGCCGGATACGCAATTTATGCTGGTGTATTTGGTGCAGAAGCTAACTTCATAGCAGGTACAAACAAAGAAAAAGCTGCAAACATTGCAGGTATGGTTTATACAGGCGGTCCTCTTATCGCGTTACTTATTGCTCTTTCCATTATGGACTTGGCAATCGTTATTGAAAGAACCTTATCATTAAGAAAAGCCTCAGGAAAAAGAGCTGTACAGAAATTCTTTACAGACGTACTCGGATTATTAAGAAACAACAAAATTGACGAAGCTTTAAAAGCCTGCGATGCTCAGAGAGGTTCAGTTGCCAACATCATCAGAGCAGCTCTCACACGTTACAAAGAAGTAACCAGCGAAGGCGTAGATAAAGAAAAACAGTTAGGCGAAGTTCAGCGTTCGGTTGAAGAAGCTTTATTGCTCGAAACCCCGTTATTGGAAAAGAACCTTATTGCTCTTTCAACAATCGCTTCAATTGCTACAATGGTTGGTCTTCTCGGAACAGTTATCGGTATGATCCGTTCATTCTCTGCTCTTTCACACGCAGGTTCAGTAGATGCTCTCCAGCTCGCTACAGGTATTTCGGAAGCTCTCTTCAATACAGCAGGCGGACTTATAGTAGCTATTATTGGTATTGTTGCTTATAACTTCTTCACAAACAAAGTAGATAATTTTACATTCCAGGTTGACGAAGCTTCATACAACGTAATCCAGTTACTTAAAAGCAAATAAGGAGCTGCGCGATGTCTAAAATCAAAAAAAGCCGCGTAAACGTAGGTATCGATATGACGCCGCTGGTAGACGTTGCGTTCTTGTTATTGACATTCTTTATGTTAACAACACAGTTCAAACCGCCAGAAGATGTTAAAATCGATTTACCTATGTCGCAATCCCCTTCTAAGTTACCGGAATCGGATGTAATGACAATATTCGTTGATAAAAATGACAGCCTCTATCTAGGTTTTACATCACAGCCGATGATGGAAAGCTTCTTCGGAGCTGACTTTAAGCTTAAACAGGCCAGCCCTATTAAGAAAGCAGAACTTGCTGATTTATTAATGAAAGCTAGAGCCCAAAGCCCAAGAATAAGAACTGTTATTAAAACTGACGCCCAGAATAAATTCGGTGTTGTAAGCGATATTCTTGAAACACTCCAGAAAACGCAGATAACAAGGTTCAGTATTGTTACTAACTTTAAACAAACAAGTAATTAAAGGAGACTATTATGGCAGGAGCTGATGTAGGCGGCGGCGGCGGAAATAAACGGCACCAGAAGAAAGGCAGAAAGCCAAAGAAAAGAATGAAAATCCGTATTGATATGACTCCTTTGGTTGACGTTGCTTTTCTATTGTTAACATTCTTTATGTTAACAACTGTTTTCAGGCTGCCAAACGCGCTTGAAATTGTTCTACCAGAAACCAATAAATCGAACGTTGAAGTTGCCGAGTCGAAAATGATTACCCTTAGGGTAGGCAACGACATGACAATTTACTGGAGCAAAGGTTTCGATGTTCCGCAGAAAATGTCATTCGACCAGCTTCACGATTTTATTGTTAAAAGAAGAAGCGAAAGAAGTGATTGGATATTTAAACTTATCGTCGATAGAGATGCTAAAAGCCATGCTTTAATCGATATGATCGACGAATTGAAATCGAACCAGCTTGACAGGTTTACAATTGTTCCGATTACTGAAATTGATAAAAAAGAAATGGCTAGAGCCATATAAGACCGGAGAAGAAAAATGGCAAATAATACACAAACGGTCGACTTGAAAAACGTATACGGAGCTTTTGAATTAAAGAGGCTTTACCCAAAGAATTACGGTTACGGTTTCTTGTTCGCTATTATTTTTCACCTTATGATTATTGGCGTTTATTTCTTAATCCAGGCCATTAATGCAAGGGAAGAAAATTACGATAACGTACCTGTAGTTTCGATGAAATACAGCGAAATGGGGCCTCCTCCGTCAATCGTTGAAGAAGTCGCACCAAAAGTTCAACCAGCTGCGGCGGCAGCTAAACCGAATGTTGGCGTTCCTGTTCCGGTTGAAGACAGCAAGGCTGCCCCAGAACAGACATTGGCCTCGCAGACTGAAATGAGTAAAGCTATTGCTCCTACTCAGACCATGTCCGATGCGGGTAATGTTAAGGTTACTCAGGATATTAAAATTACGCAGGAAGTTAAGAAGGATGATGATAACCCCGATCCTTCCTCTTTCGTAGCAGTTGAAAAGAATCCTGAACCAATTCAGCTTGTAAAGCCTGTTTACCCTGAAATTGCTCAGAGAGCAGGTCTTACCGGTATGGTTGTTTTAAGAATATTGGTTAACAAGGAAGGAAAACCGATGAAAACATTAGTAATGAAAGCCGACAACGACATTTTTGTCGATCCGGCTAAGGAAGCCGCTATGAAGACCCTCTTTACTCCTGCTATTCAGAACGGCAAACCGATTACTTGTTGGGTCGTTATTCCTTTCAGGTTCTCTTTAAATAAATAAATTATTACGGACGTGAATAATCTATTTATATATATTGCTTATATAGCGGGTACCCTGTTCGTAGCCATGGGGGTGGCAGTTTTATTTTCGAATTGGGTACCCGAAAACTACGGCCAGTATAAAATTATAATGGCCGTAGTTTTAATTCTTTACGGATTTTTCAGGCTCATTTATACTTATACAAAACAGAAGAATGCCGCAAAGGGAAGGAGAATGGAATGAGACTAAGGCATTACATAGTATCTGTAGCGCTGCTTATTTCAGTGCTCTTTTTGGTATCGTGCCAGGAAAAGAAGTTCTCGCCTACCAGAGGGGAAGCTAAAATTGCGGCCGATGAATCTCTTTACCGTGTTACCGAAGCCGCAAAGGAAAGTTTCGAAAAAATGTATCCCGAGGCCAAGCTTCATCTTGAAAAAGCCTTTGCAAGGGATGGAATTCCGCAGCTGCTCGAAGGCAAAATTCAGCTTTTCGTATCGGGCAGGGAATTTAATAACGACGAGCTGAGCTTTATTGACAAGGCTAATAAAAGGGATGTCATTAGGCAGTTCAAATTCTGTTACGACGGCACTGTTCTGCTTGTTCAGAAAAATGATAAAAGAGATAATATTTCCGTAAGGGAATTAAAAAATATGCTTACCGGAGCCGACAGGAGCTACAAAGTTTTTATGCCTCCTTTCAAATCGAGCACTTACGAGTATATTAAAAGTTTTGTCTTAGGCGGTAAGGATCCGTCTAACGTTAAATTGCTCGCTTCGGAAGATGATGTTATGGCTGAAGTAAAGAAAACCCCTAATTCGATGGGGCTGGTGGGGCTTAATGTAATTGCCGATTCTTCGGCATATAAGTTTTTAAAAGTTTGTTCTGATGAAACAACTCAGGGGGGCCCTGAGTATTTTGAACCTCATATGGGTTTTTTAATTAACGGTTCCTACCCTTTGTCTAAATTATGCTATGTATTCTTAAATGAAGTAATTACCGGCGTTGCAGGCGGTTTTGCTACTTTTTTAACCGGAAACGAAGGACAACAGATTGTATTTAAGCAGAAATTAGGACCGGCAGCAGTACCTGTTACTTTAAAACACAAATAAAATGGTGGTTATTATGAAAAATATGATATTTAAATCGGTTCTTCTTGTTCTACTCTTTGCAGGAATATCATTTGGACAAGATTACTTTGCCAACGCCCAGAAAGCCGTTAAGAAAGGAGATATTGCCGGCGCATTCAATTTTGCGAAGGAAGCCTTTCAAAAAGATTCTACTTCGGCAGCATGGAAAATTTTGTTGCAGATTAAGGACCAGAAGCACGACCCTGAATTATTAGACCTGCTTGCTAAGGTTTGGGAGAAAATGGGTGTTGTGGATAACGCAATTTCGAATTACGAAGAAGCCGACAAATTAGATCCGAAAAATATTGCCAGAAAATATATTCTGGCCGATTTGTATTTTAAGAACGATAAAATTAAAGAAGCGGCAAATGAATACCTGAACATTATTCAGACCGATTCGACCAGCAAGGAAGCTTATCTTAAAGTTGGCGAAATATTCTATCTGGCTAAAGGTAATTTTTATGCCGACGCGGGGGTTTATCTTGAGAAAGCATTAAAATTCTATGATAATCTCGATATCTATCATAAATGCGTGCTCGCGTACATTAAAGCAAATAATCCTGCTAAGGCATTTGAAGTTAGTATAAAAGGATTGGAAAAATACCCCAACGATATGACTCTTAAAAGAGAAGCCTGGCAGAATGCTTTGAATTCGAGAAAATATGAAGAAGCTCTTAAATATGTTGTTCAGGTTCCCGATTCACTGCTTACAGCTCAAGAAGCTAAAATTGCAGGCGATGTTGCGCTTATGCTTAAGAAGCAGGAATTAAACGACAAGTATTATAGACTTGCCGCCGATAAAGATCCGAATAATAAGGACCTTTTCCTTGTAATGGCCGACAAAGCATATAAAGATAAAGATTATGATAAAGCTATAGAATATTACAACAAGAAACTTGCAATGGATCCGAAGAACGCCGACGCTCTTAATTTCAAAGCCTGGTCGTATAAATTAAAAGGGGACTGGGAAGGAGCACGCCAGGCATTTTTGGATTATACGGCAGTTTATGACTCCTCAATTTCGGGGTATTTAAATCTTGCCGAATGTTACGATAAGCTCGATTCTACATCCAGAAAGGCCGATATCTATTCGAAACTGATGAAAATGATTGACGGTAAGGAAAAAGAGTATAAGGATGTTGCTATAGCTACAAATTATTTCTTCGGTTACAGGGCTTATACGGGTAAAAACTGGAGCGGTGCAATTCCTTATTTGAAGAAAATTTTGGTCTATAAAGGAGAAGATGTTAATATTTTGGTTATGATTAGCGCATGCTACGAGAATATGAAGGATTACGACAACGCTGTGGCATACTTGAAACGCGCACAGAAAATAAATCCGAATGACGAGAATGTTAAAAAAGGTCTGCGCCGCCTTAGCGCCGACTAACGGGAGTATTACGGGCAGGTAATTATTATTTAATTATCTGCCTTCTGTTAACTGTTTCAGAGAGAAGGAATAAATGAAAGACATAAAATATTTTAATCCATGGCATAATGTAAGTTACGGCAAAAAAAATCCGGAATATGTCAATTCCATAATCGAGATTCCCAAAGGATCTCAGGCAAAGTATGAACTTGACAAGGAAAGCGGATTGCTTAAACTTGACCGTGTGCTCTTTTCATCGGTGCATTATCCGGCAAATTACGGATTCATTCCGCAGACATATTGCGACGATCAGGATCCGTTGGACATTTTGGTTATTTCTTCTGTTGAAGTTGCCCCGTTATGCCTTATTGAGGCTAAGGTTATTGGTTTAATGACAATGATTGACGACAGCGAAAAGGATGATAAAATTGTTGCTGTTGCCGCCAACGATATGTCTGTAAATTATATTGACGACATATTTAATCTGCCTCCGCATACTACCGTGCAGTTAAAAAGGTTTTTTGAAGATTACAAGCGTCTGGAACATAAAAATGTGTTTGTAGAACAGTTCCTGGGCAGGGAAGAAGCATTTAAGGTAATTCAGAACGGAATAGATTTGTACAAAGAAAAATTTAATATAACAGAAAATATAAACTAAACATAGAAAGAAAAATGGCCTCAGAAACGATCAAAAAAAACGTACAAAATGAAAATATTGTCTCAGATGATTCAAAAAGCAGTTTTTCATTTTATGTATTAATAAGCCTAATTGGCATTTGTATGCTTATTTTCCTCTTTTCAATGATCTATCTATTCTTTGAATAGAATTTTAATTGGTGAGTTTACAAAATAGCAGGTTTTTTATTTAGGCAAAAGCATACGTTATAAAAATTCAAAAGAAATAAGAGGAAGAAATTCCTCTGGTTTCTTTTTCCCTTTCTATAAAAAAAAAGAGTTTTTCAGCTAAAAAATGCACTTTTATTTTCGAAAATGGGTTCGGAAAGGCTCTTTTTTTTAAATTTTCAGATGCGTATATTAATTTTAGTAGGTATTTAATAATTATACCGGTGTGTGTCCGAGTTTAGCAAAATATTTTTGTGTGACTGGTTTCTTATTTTGGGGCTTGGCTGATGGATAAAAGAATAATTCTTTTGGTTGAAGACAATTCAGATGATGAAGCTTTAACCTTGAGGGCTTTTAAGAAAAACAATATTCTTAACGAGGTTATTGTTGCCCGTGACGGCGCCGAGGCACTTGATTACCTCTTTAGGAAAGGGAAATATGCCCGCAGGGAAAAAAAGAACCCGGAACTTGTTCTGCTTGACCTGAAACTGCCTAAAATTGATGGTCTGGAAGTGCTTAAAGCTATCAGGGAAAATGAAAACACCAAATATCTTCCCGTTATTATTCTTACTTCTTCAAAGGAAGAGAAAGATATATTGAAAAGTTATGAATTATATGCCAACAGCTACATCCGTAAACCTGTCGATTTTATTCAGTTTTCGGAAGCAATAAGACAGCTTGGCGTATATTGGTTAGTTCTAAATGAAACACCGCGGGGATTATAAACAGGTAATTTATGGGCAAACCTTTAAAAGTACTGTTAATTGAAGATTCCGAAGATGATGCGTTCCTTCTTACACGAAAATTAAAAATAGACGGTTTCGATCCGGAAATTACACGCATCGATACCGGCGAGAAGATGAAAGAAGAAATTCTTAAGAAAAACTGGGATGTTATAATATCCGATTTTGCCCTCCCCAAGTTCGACGGTATTTCCGCGCTTAAAATATATAACGAATCAAAACTCGATATCCCTTTCCTTATTGTTTCGGGCACTATTGGTGAAGAAGTTGCAGTGCACGCCATGAAACAGGGGGCTCACGATTATCTGATGAAAGACAAGCTCGACCGGCTTGTTCCCGCAATTGAAAGGGAATTGAGGGAAGTTGAAATGAGAAGGGAGCGTAAGAAAGCCGATGATGAAATAAGAAAACTCTCTCTGGTTGCAATACAAAGCCCTTCGGCAATAGAAATTACCGATACCAAAGGATTTATCGAATTTATAAATCCAAAATTTTCTGTTATCACCGGCTTTTCTCAGTCGGAGGTTTTAGGGCACAAATCTTACTTTTTCAGGGAAGAAAGAAGTTTCCAGCCAGAATTCAGCTCGTTTGCGCGTGCTATCGAATCGGGAAGCGAATGGAAAGGGGAATTCAGGAATAGAAGGAAAAACGGGGAAGAATATTGGGAATATGCGGCTATTAACCCGATTAAAAACGCAAACAACGAAATTACCCATTTCCTTGTAACACGGGATGATATTACCCACCGGAAGAATATGGAAGAGGAACTGATTATTGCCAAGGAAAGGGCAATTCAATCGGATCAGCTTAAATCGGAATTCCTTGCCCAGATGTCCCACGAGATCCGTTCTCCTATTAACGTTCTTTTAAGCTTTATGGGGCTTATTAAAGCCGACGTTGAGAACGTAATGACCGAGGAGCTTAAAGAAAGCTTTAACGCGATGGAAAGCGCAGGGAGAAGAATTATAAGAACTATCGACATGATTCTTAATATGTCCGAACTTCAGACTTCCTCCTATGAATTCAAACCTAAAAAGATTAATCTCTTCAGGGAGGTAATTGAGCCGGTCTTTATGGAATACCAGCATGTAGCCGACAATAAGAACCTTGAATTTACAATTGAGGATAATTCCGCCTCATCGGTTATTTATGCCGATGAATACTCGGTAACACAAATATTCGCAAATCTGCTCGATAATGCATTAAAATACACCGAAAAAGGAAAAATTAACATAATTCTAGACAGCAATAAAAATAAACTGCAGGTAGAAATTAAAGATACCGGCATAGGCATTTCTAAAGAATATCTTCCAAATCTATTCAAACCATTTATTCAGGAAGAGCAAGGATACACACGCAAATTCGAGGGGAACGGCTTAGGGCTGGCCCTAGTAAAGAAATATTGCGAACTGAATAATATCGAAATTAATATCGAAAGCGAGAAGGGAGAGGGTACCTCGTTTCTGCTTTCTTTTGCTACTTGAATCTGTTTTTAATCGTAAAATTTAAATATCTCCTAAATTTTCAGCTAAATCTTTGAAAAATTAATTTTTTAATGATTTTAACTTAAATTATTGTTTTTAAAGCCGATAATTAGAATTATACAATAGTTAGCGGAGGTAAAATGGATAAACTGAACTTTAAAAACTGGAGTATTTTTTTTAAGATAATTTCATTGGCTGTTGCTGTTATTGCCACATTCAGCCTTTTGATATATATAATAATGTTTCCTAAGCAGAAAAATGAACTGCTTACCGAGGCAAAAAACAATATAAGGAACACACTTGATGTAAGCTATTCCGTAACAGAGCAGTATTATAACCGGTATCAAAAAGGGGAGTTTTCGTTTCAGGAGGCTATGGATAAGGCCAAGGAAGCAATTAGACAGCTCCGCTACGATAAAGACCAGTATTTTTTCATCATCGATTCCGATTATAAATGTATTCTTCACCCTATACAGCCGGAGCTTGAAGGAAAATCCCTCGAGGATAAAAAAGACCCCAATGGGGTTTACCTTTTCAAGGAAATGGTGGAAATTGCCAATAAACAGGGGGAAGGATATGTGAATTATATGTGGCCGAAACCCGGTTTTGCAAAACCGCAGCCTAAAATTACTTACGTAAAGAAATTCGCCCAGTTCAACTGGATTATTGGCACCGGCAGTTACGTGGATGATATTGACGCCGTTATTTGGGATATGAATCTTTATATGCTCAAAATACTCTTTGCCGCAGCCGCAATTTCAATTTTACTTGGAGTATTTATTGCCCGGTTTATCTCGGGTAAAATAAAGATGATTGAAAACGCCGCAGGCAAAATTGCCGCGGGGGATATTAATGTTGATATAAATCTTGATATGGAAGATGAAATTGGCAGTTTGAGCAAATCGTTCCAGAAGATGGTTGAGAATATACGAACTTCCATTAAGGAAATTGAACAGAGAGGCCGCGAGGCTGAAACTGCCCGTAAAAAAGCAATTGAAGCGGAAGAAAAAGCGAATGCCCAAAGTGAATATTTAGCTAACAGTACTAAAGTGATGCTTGCTGAAATGGAGAAGTTTTCCTCAGGCGATTTGTCGGTTTATCTTAAGGCAGAAAAAGAATCGGATGACATAGGCAGGTTATTTAAAGGCTTTAACGACGCGGCTGCTAATTTAAGGAATGTTATTACACGTGTTATGGAAGCCGCCGAGGTTGCGGCATCTTCAAGCGCCGAGATTTCTTCTACAACCGAAGAGCTTGCAAGAGGTGCCGAGCAACAAAGCGCCCAAACCGCCGATGTTGCCGCCGCCGTTGAACAGATGACTAAGACGATTCTGGCAACTGCGGGGAACGCAAGCAGTGTTTCCAATTCCGCTAAAAATGTGAACGAACAGGCGAAATTAGGGGCCAAAAAAGTTGACGAAAATAAAAAGGGTATTGAGCGCATTATTGCCTCTTCGGGGCGTACGGGAGAGATTATTGCATCTCTTGCAGGCAAAACTGACCAGATTGGTGAAATTGCACGTGTAATTGATGATATTGCCAATCAGACTAACCTGCTTGCCCTTAATGCCGCTATTGAAGCCGCAAGGGCAGGGGAACAGGGGCGCGGGTTTGCAGTGGTTGCCGATGAAGTTAGAAAACTTGCCGAAAGAACCACCAAGGCTACTAAAGAAATTGCAGAAACAATAACTGCAATACAGAAAGAAGCTAAGGAAGCCGATTCTTCGATGAGCGAGGCGCAGGATGCGGTTGAAAACGGAAGAAAACTTACCGATGAGGTTGAAGCGGCTCTTGTAAATATTCTTGAAAGCATGAAAAACTTAACGCTCGAAGTTGAACAGGTGGCTGCTGCAAGCGAAGAGCAGTCTTCTGCCGCTGAACAAATAAGCAGAAACATTGATATGATTAATACCGTTACCAACGAAACTTCTAACGGAATTGCGCAGATTGCAGGCGCTTCGGAAGATTTGCATAGGATTACCGAAAACCTGAACGAAACCGTTGGCGCTTTTAATGTAAAGGAGATGAAAGATAACCGTGTACTATTAAACAGCGGTAATAAAAATGTAATTGGAAGGAGGTAGGATGAATGCTGATTTAAGCAAAGGTTCAGATGATATATTTCAGCTTGTAGGTTTTATGATTGGAAGCGAAGAATTTGGTGTCGATATTCTTAAAGTTCAGGAAATTAACAGGTTAGTACAAATTACCAAAGTGCCTAATTCGCCCGAATTTGTTGAAGGGGTAATTAATCTTAGAGGCAGGGTAATTCCTATTATCGATTTAAGAATAAGGATGGGAATTGATAAAAAGGGAAATGATTCCCATACAAGAATTATAATTGTTGAAACAAACAGTAAGACGGTTGGGTTTATTGTTGACCGTGTAACCGAAGTTCTTCGTATTCCGGCAAATGTAATTGAAGCGCCCCCCGAAATTGCAGCCGGTGCTAAAGCCCAGTTTATTACCGGTGTGGGCAAACTGGAAGACAGACTGCTTATTCTGCTTGATTTGGATAAAATTATGAGTGCCGAGGAATCGGGCGCGCTTGCCAATATGGAAGAATAATATAAAAAATCCGGGCTGTACCCGGATTTTTTATATTTATAAGCTGTTTTTCTAATATCAGAATTTTATGCCAAAACGGAATTCGAGAGTATTCATTTTAAACTGGAAATTATCGTCCACGTATTGTTTATTGAAGTCGAATTCGTAGCGTATTTCGCCAAGAACTACAAAAGGAAGAAGGTCTTTAACTTCAAATCCTCCCCCTACAACTACTCCCCAAATCTGGCTGGTCGATTCCGTTGCTATGAATCCGAGGTCAACATCATCGAACTTATTGCTTAACTGGTAATCGGTCTTTAACCCTCCCAGTAGATAAGGAGTGAAGAATCCGATAGTATATTTTGCCTTTCCGAGCAGGGAAATATTTAGATATGATACGCGGTGCTGTATGTTTTTAGGAACTACTATAGTTCCCGAAGTATCGCGTCCGGTATAATCAAAAAATATGTTTGCCCCTTTCTGTCTGTAATTAAGTTCAGCAATAACTGCAATATATTTATCCCCCGAATATTCACCGAAAATACCAATGTTTAATCCGTCATAGTTTTGAACCGTTCCGGAACTCGCGAACTTAGGCACAAACTGCCAATCTTCCGAAGAGGAAGTAATGCCCCCCTTAACTCCATAACTTAACTGGGCAAATAACGGCGCCGAAACTAAAAACAAAAGAACAATAAATAATTTTTTCATTTTTTCCCCTTAATGGATTTATTTAATGGAATTATTCCATAAAATATTCTCTAAAATTAACTTTTTTCAATTATTCCTATTTATATGCCGACCCTTTCATGCCGGCCGGTGATTAAAAATTGCTCTACAAAAATATCATTTTCGGCACAATTATTACATTCCCTAAGCCAAAAAAATAACATTTATAATTAAATATATGGAACAGGAGGGAGAAAAAATATGGAAAAAAATCCCCCTAAAAGGGGAGAGGAGCCTATAGAGGCTCCCCTTAAAATAATCTTAAAATCCTCTGGCAAAAAATTCCCAGAATAAGTCCCCCAATTCGTGC
>DAHYUM010000072.1 GCA_027398005.1 bacterium | reverse complement strand
GCTTCTTCATCCTTCTTAAAAAAGCGTCCAAAAATTCTCCTGAAAAATACAGGAACCGCCTCTTTCCAGTGCTCTACCTTGGTGTACATAATAGGCACTACTATAAGTGTGAGGAATAGGGAGCTGGAAAGACCTCCTATAAGAGCCCAGGCCAAACCCGATTTCCATTCGGCGCCTTCGCTTGTGGATAAAGCGATTGGAAGCATGCCGAAAATCATTGTAAGGGTGGTCATAAAAATAGGACGGATTCTCATTCTGCCCGCGTCTACAAGCGCGTCAATAACGCTTTCCCCCTGCTGGCGCATAAAGTTTGCGCGGTCTACAAGAAGAATTGCGTTTTTGCCTACAAGGCCTATAAGCATAATTATACCCAGAATTGAGAAAATGCTTAAAGCCTTCATAGCAAGGGCAAGTGCCACAAACGCCCCTATGAACGCAAGGGGTATAGAGAATAATATTACAAACGGGTACGCGAATGAATCGTACAAGGCCACCATTACCATATAGGTGAATAGTATGCCTGCTAAAAGGGCCAGAAGAAGGTCGCCGAAAGATTCGTTCTGGTTCTTAATATCCCCCTGGAACGAATAAGTAATACCTGCAGGCAGTTCTGTCTTGTTAAGAATTTTGATAATATCCTGTCCTATTGAGCCTGAAGGCCTTCCTATAGCCTGCGAATAAATTGTTACAGAGGCGCTTCGGTCCTGCCGAGAAAGGATAGTAGGCCCCGTTGCCCTGTAAATAGTGGCAAACTGGTTTAAGTAAATCATCTGTCCGCGTCTGTTCTGGAACATAATATTTCCCAGATTATCGGTAGCCGAGCGGTCTGCTTTATCAAGTAATATCCTGATATTATAATCCGTTTCATTAATACGCAGTTTGGCGTCGTCATCTCCTGTAAGTGCAACTCTAAGCGCGCCTCCAACTTCGGCAAGTGTTAAACCGTAGCTTACAAGTTTTCTGCGGTCAATTTCAACCCTAGTTTCGGGCTTGCCGTCTTCGGTGGAAAGCCTTACGTCTGCAGTACCGGGTATTGTTTTAATCTGGTCTGCAAGCTTATGTGCCGTAGAAACCACTTCGTTGTAATTAGGTCCGCTTATTAAGAGCTGCACGGGAGTCTGGTTTGCCGTACCGAAAATACCGATGGGGTTAATTCTAACCGTAGCCCCCGGAATCTTCATAAGCTGTGCTTTAATATCGTTGCCAACCTGGTCCGTGGTGCGTTTACGCTGGTTCTTCGGAAGCAGAATAACGCTTATTTCGGAAGAGTTGGCGCTTGAGAAACCGATTAAGCCTTCGCTTGAAGCGCCTACGTTAACGTAGAGTGTCTTTACTTCGGGCATTTGGCCTATTATTTTTTCTGCCTGCTGCGAAATCAAATTTGTCTGTTCTATTGAAGTACCGGGCGCAAGTTTAAGAGTAACTGCAAACTGCCCCTGATCCACCTGTGTCATAAATTCAAAACCAATCAATCCCATTGGTATAAACGAAATGGCCGTAATAAATAAAGCAACCGTAAGTGCAAGAACCTTCTTCTTATTGTTAAAGCTCCATTTAAGTATTTTTATGTAATCTTCTGTAAAATTGTGGAAGAACTTCTCGAACCAGAGGGCGAATTTGCCAAGCAGGGTTCTATCGGTAAGTCTTTCAAGCTTTCCGAACCGGGATGCAAGAAGTGGAGTAAGGGTAAACGAAACAAAAAGACTCATTAAAGTAGAAATAACCACCACTATAGAGAACTGGCGCATAATACCGCCAATGATACCGCCGATCAATCCAAGAGGCAGGAATACAGATACGTCCACAAACGTAATTGCCAGGGCCGCAAAGCCAATCTCGTTTCGGCCTCTTATAGCCGCGGTGCGCCGCTCAACACCCCGCTCAAGATGGTGGTAAATATTCTCCAGAACCACTATCGAGTCATCCACCAGAATACCCACCACAAGCGAAAGCCCCAGAAGAGTCATAAGGTTTAGCGTAAACCCGAGCGCGTATATGGCTATGAACGTTGATATAAGAGAAGAGGGAATTGCCACTAAAACAATTAAAGAGTTACGTATGCTGTGGAGGAACATGAGCATAACAATAGCAACCAGAATAACCGCAATGCCCAAATCTTCCTTAACAGCGTTAACGGCGTCAACAGTATAAAGCGAGCCGTCCTGCGCAACGGTGAATTTAAGGTTTAAATGCTTGTATTGCTTTTCAAGCTTGGTAATCTGTTTTTTTACAAGGTCTGCAACCTGAACCGAGTTGGCGTCGTTCTGTTTCTGAAGGTTAAGACCTATGGTATTTCTGAAATTGATTCTGGTAATATTGTCGTTATCTTTAATTCCGTCTTCAATTTCGGCAATATCCCTAAGTTTAATACCGCCGCCGTTTTTCGATTCGCCTATGTATAAATTCCTTAATTCGCTTACCGAGGTTAATTTGCCCGCAATACGGACTACAAACTCGCCGTCCTTATCCTTAACGCTTCCTGTAGGATAATCGAGGTTCGAGCTTTTAATAATCTGCACAACCTGCGGGAGCGAAAAACCGTATGCTTTCAGTTTTTCGAGGTCGAGGTTAACCTTAACTTCCCTTTGTTCGCCCCCTACAAGTGTAATCTGCCCAACCCCTTCAACGCGCGAAAGCTGGGGCTGAATCTGGTCTTTAACAAACTGATAAAAATCCTGCGATTTCATATCGGCGCTAACGCCCATCCTTAAAATAGGGAGTTCGTCAATGGCGAATTTGGTGATAATAGGAGTCTTGGCATCGCTGGGCAGCTGGTTCGAAATTTCGCCGACTTTCCTTTGAGCTTCCTGAAGTGATATATCCGTATCGGCCGATTGGAGCAGTTCAATCATAACGAAAGAAACTCCTTCCATCGAAGTCGATTTAACATCCTGAATCTTGTCCATACCCGAAACAGCTTCTTCAATAATTTTAGTAACGCTGGATTCAACTTCGCTTGGCGAAGCGCCCGGGTATGCCGTGGTAATTGTAATTACCGGCGCCGAAATTTTAGGTATGAGTTCGTATTTCAGCTTGATGAAACTGAATAACCCCACCGTAATAAGAGCCGCAAAAATTACAATAATTAATGAAGGCCGCTTAATTGATAATTCTGTTATTGTCATTTCTTCAAATCCTTATTTGTTGAGTATCTCAACCTTTAAATTGTCAACCAAATTATTTTGTCCGTTTACTACAACTGTCTCGCCTTCATTAAGTCCGTTTAGAACCTGAACGAGAGTGCCTGCTTCGCCGCCTACTGTAATATTGCGCAGTTTTACAATTCCGTTTTCAACAACAAAAACCTGAGGCACTTTAACGCTTCCTACAACAGCTTCGCGTGGAATAACGATATAGTTAGCCTGTTTAGAAACATTAAAATCGACTCTTGCAAAGATGCCCGCTTTAAGAGGGTGGGCGCTCTGGTTGGCAAGTGTAATTTCAACCGGAAAAGTGTGGGCTTCATCCGATTTTGAGCTAATCGATTCAATTCTGCCGGTAAATGTAACACCGGGGTAAACGTCTGTTGTAATGTTAACTGCGTCCCCTTTTTTGATTGCGAAAGCGTACATTTCCGATACATTAAGCTTTACCTTCAATTTGGAAATATCTACCATGTTTGCAATTAAGGTAGGCTGGGGGGCACCCTGCACCATAGAACCTACGTCGATATTGCGCATTGTAATGTAGCCTGCAATTGGTGTTTTAATTTTGGTATCTTCAAACTGTCTGCGTGCAACAATAAACTGCGATTCGGCAGTGGCATAGCCTAATTTAGCGGCATCGAGCTGGGCTTCGGTAGCCGATTTCTGCTGAAAAAGGTTCTGTATCCTTTCAAAATCTTTTTTCGATTTTTCATAGTTGGCTTCGGCGCTGGTTAAAGCCGCGCTTTTAAGCTCGTCATCAACCTGCGCAAGAACTGCGCCGGCCGGTTTATAATCCCCCGCGTCAAAGAAAATCTTTAATACTCTGCCCGAGGTTTCCGAAAGAATGTTCACGTCGTTATTGGCAACAATAGTGCCTGTAAGCGAGAATGAAGTTGAAAGATCCTTCTTTTCGGCTTTCTGGACCGTAACATAGTAAACATCGTTAACGCCGCCTGCGGCCGCATTTGCCATCTTCCTCTTATTCATAATCAGTACGAAAACAATAACCGCTACTATAACAAGCAGTGCTAATATTGATTTCCAGTTTTTCATCTTATATGTTCTCCGAGTTTATAAATTCTTATTTACCAATCGATTTTTCTAATTTAGCCTTAGCCAGTTCGTAATCCACAATAGAGCTGGTATGGTTTGTTTTAGCCGCAAGAAGAGCAACTTCGGCGTCAATAACATCGGAACTTAATGCCATGCCCGCTTTGAATTTTTCAGAAAGTATTCTGTTATTTTCGGCCGCCTGCTGAACTGCGAGATCGGTAATGCTTATTTTCTGTTTTGCTACATTCAGATTTAGGTAGCTCTGTGTAACTTCAAGTGTAATGCCATCCTTAATTACCTGCTTCGAATCGATTGCCTGAGCAAGTGAAGCTTCAGCCTGGGCTGTCTGGTGGGCTGTTGTAAGCCAGTCCCAAATGTTAAGGCTTAAATTCACACCAAAATCCCATGTTCCTTTGAATTCATCCTTGGTTGGGAAAATTCTCTGGTTCGGACGGGAATAAATATAATCTCCAACCAGAGCAACCTGCGGATACCAGTTGGACTGAGCCATTTTAACGCCGGCTTCGCCCACTTTAATTCTCTGGTCCATAGCTTTCAGTTCCGGGCGCGCTTCAAGGGCAGTGCTTGTTAAATCGTTAAGGGGCTGAAAATCGGCCGGAACCATGGTGGCTTCCGAAGCGATATCAATTTCGGTTGAAAGAGGTATTGAAAGAACATTATTAAGCGCAATCATAGCAAGCTGAACTCCGTTGCCGGCATCTACCTGCTTAAGCATCACATCCGAAAGCTGTACTTCCAATTTAAGTACGTCGTTGTTGGTAAGCATGCCCGCCTTAAATAGGTTCTTAGCATCGGCAAGATGGGCTTTAATCTGGTCTACATTCTCGTCAATAACCTTTTTCATCATTTCGGCTTTATATAAATTCCAGTAAGCGTTTTTAATGTTATAAATTAAATCGCTTCTATCTTTGTTGTAATCTTCTTTAACGGCGCCCGAGCTGTATTCGGCAATATCAATCCCGCTCGAAATTTTGAACCCTGTAAAAAGGGGCTGTGTAAGTGTAAGCTGGGTTGTGTAATTATCCAGAATGCTTGGTGAAATTTCGATTGTGCCTACTCCGGGCATAGAAAAAGCGAATGGGTCAACCGGGCTTAATCTTCTGTATGCCGCTACAAGCTTAACATTGAACCACTGGCTTGCATTTGCTTCTTTAACCTTAGCTTCGGAAGCGGTAACCTTTAACTGGGAAACGTGAAGGTTGCGGCTGTTCTTAAGACCCACATTAACAGCTTCGTCAACTGTAAGTCTCAATTTCTCCTGCCCCGAAATGACGGCGGCAAAACCAATCAGAAGCGCAAAAATCATCTTAATCTGTTTCATTAATCTATTCCTATGTTGTTTTATTAATTTTCAATATTTTCATTAATGGCCAGTTCTTTAAGAACGTCGAAAACTTTCTCAAATTCGGTCGATTTATCGAAGAAATAATCGGCCCCCGCCTCAATACATTTTTTCCTGAAAGGGAGGGATGGATAATTAGTAAGCATTATCACCTTAATTGAAGAATTATCCGTTTTTATTTTTTCGAGAACATCAATACCGCTTCCGTCGGGCAGCTGAATATCGAGTATAAGTACAGCAGGTTCTGCTTCGCTGCAGGATATGTATGTGCTTTCGGCATTCTCAGCCTGCCAGATGACATTATAAGAATCGTTCTTTCTTATTTTATTTACAAGGCGTTCCCTTATAATTTCGGAATCGTCTACTATTGCAATTGATAATTTTCTCTTTTCCACACTAGTCTTTTATTTTTTAGAGAAAAACTTAGGTTTTTGAAAGCCCCCTTTCAATTGGCAATATGCCGAGCGTTTTGTAGTCCATAGACTACAAAGCTTCGGCCTTATACAAAAAGAGCGCCAGAGCGCTCATTTTGTAGTTCAAATTTGCCCTGAAATATTACTGAATACCCTGGCTGACGCCGATATCAACTTTTTCGGCTTTATGAGCCAGGTCCTTGAAATTATTGAAATTATATGTAACGGTTAAATTAAATATATTCGATTCGGGCCTAACCATAAAAACGTTTCTGTAATTGCTTGCGCTGTTGTTAATATCGAACTTGGCAATATTAAACAGGTTCTGCCCGGTAAGTGTAACCGTAATCTTCTTATCGAAGAGCATCTGCCTGAAAGAGGCAATAAGGAAATAAGCCGGCTTAATATCCATCTGGGGCTGAGTCATTTTCAAATACAAGCCAATAAGCTGGAACGATGTATTGGAAGAAACAGTAAAGGATGAAATAAGCATCAGGCGCCAGTTGAACGATTCGTTGTTAATTTCGTTTCCGAGCAATGTTCCGTTGAAACTAATGTTAGAGAAATTGAGCGAAGGGCGCAGTGTAACCCAGGATGCAGGGGAATAGCTCGAAGTTATATCGGCCCCTAAAGTAGTTGTCTTGGCAAAATTCTCGAAAGTGGTATTCATTCTTCCCTGATTATCAACTGTAATAGCCTGCGAAGGGGTATCGGTTGTTTTTCTTAAGAAGGTTTCAACGGTAACCATAACACCGCCGAAGAAATTCTGATAGTTAAGCTCGAACGAATCGGTATATTCGGGCTTTAGATTTGGATTGCCCGAACTGCTGGTGTAAGAAGTAGAGAAAGCCGGGTATGGATTTAGAAGAAGCTCGTTAGGCCTGTTTATCCTTCTGCTGTAGCTGAACTGCAATGACTGTAGCATGCCGAATTTTTTCTGGATATTAATTGAAGGGAAGAAATCGAGCTTGGTAAAACCGTAATCGTTAAAAAGAGTAATCTGTTTAAGAAGCCTGTCGGTATATTCGGTACGGAGCCCGGCCTGGAACCCGAGATCGAAAATTTCGTTCGTATAGGTTGCGTATGCCGAATAGACATTATTACGGTAATCGAATTTATTGGTGTAATTAGTAGTCAAATCCCATACTCCGGTAGCCCAGTTGAATACCCGGTTCTCTGTATCAAAATTCCTGAAATAGTAAGAAACCTGAGCGCCTGCCTCGAGCTTGCTTTTAGATGAAAAGGTCAAAGAATAATCGAGTTTAAATCTTCCATCGTACCTTTTTGTATTATCTTTAAATTCCCTCAGGCTCGGGTCGGGCAGCCGGTTTATATAAGTAGCATCTGTGGCGTACTCATCGGTATTCTGAACCGAGGGGGAGAGAACCCTGTTGAAAGAGGCTTCAAAAGAGAGTTCGCTAACTTTTGGCACAAATTTGTTTGTAAGAAAGAACGATGCCGAAAAGAAGCGCGCGTCGTTGTTCATAACATCTTTGGTTGAAGAATATGTTTCCGCTATATTATCGATATTGCTCATATTCGAAAACATGTTCCTGCCTATGTTCATTTTTCCATAGGTCGTATTAAGCGTTATACCTGTCTTCTCATCAAAATTATAATCGAAGCCTATTCTTCCGCTTAAATTATCGCGGAGTATATTTCCGTCTATGGTAGTGTAATTATATATTGTCTGTGTGGGTGTAAATGTTTCTCTGTTCAAATCCTGCACAAAGTAGTTGTAATTTCTCAGGTAATCTATTCCAGCCGAGATGGCAAATGCTTTTTCGCGGTAGTTAATTGTAAAGTCGCCGTTATATTTATCCCTTGTGCCAGCCGCGGCATTAGCCATACCGCTGAAAGTGCCCTCGGCGGTTTTCTTGGTAATAATGTTGATAATTCCTGCGGCTCCTTCGGCATCATATTTGGCAGAAGGATTGGTGATAATTTCAATATTATCCACAATGCTTGCAGGAATCTGCCGCAGGGCGTCGTTCCCCTGGATAGGACTCGGCCTTCCGTCTATAAGAACGGTAAAGCTTGAAGAACCCCTAAGTGTAACATTATCGTTCTGGTCAACCTGAACTGATGGCTGTGTTTTAAGAACATCGAGGGCGGTTCCCCCAGTAGCGCTTATATTCTGGCTTACATTAATTACCTTTTTATCAATTTTATACTCAACTTCGGGCTTTTCGGCTGTAACTTCGGCGCCGGCAAGTTCAACGCCCGTTTGAACAAGATTAATTTTGCCCAGATTTATTTCGGAACTGCTGCCGGTAATGCCAATGTTAGGAATGAATTTTCTTTGGTACCCAACATAAGTAATTCTAAGCAGGTATCTGCCAACAGGAACGGCAGGTATAATAAATTCCCCCGTCTGCCCCGAGGCGCACCCCTTAACGGCAGATGAATCTTTGGCATTGAGGAGAGTAATAGATGCAAATTCCACGGGAGTGTTAGTCTGGGAATCGACCAGAGTTCCTTTAATAGTTCCCCCTTTAGTTTGAGCGTAGGCCGATGAAGATAAAGTTAATAGAATAACCGATGCAATAATGCAGGCTAAGAAGTGTTTCATTAGATTTTTACCCCAAGTTTAATTTGATTCACGTAAATTTAGACTAACGGGAAGTGAAAAGGTTCTGCTAAAGATATAAAAAAAGAGGGGCAAAAGCCCCTCGTAAACGGCTAAAATGTCTTTTTATTCCTCTTCCGGAGTAAAATAGGCTTCAAGTTCCTTTAAGGTATTTGAGCTCGTTTTAATATCGTGAAGAATAATGCCTTTTTCGAGTACGGCAATTCGCTCGCAAACTTCGGTAACGTGATTCAGGTCGTGGCTCGAAATTAGAACTGCAGTTCCTTTAGAACTGGTTTCCTTAATTATCTTTTTGAGCCTAATAACCGAGGTGGGGTCGAGATGGGGAAATGGCTCATCGAGAATGAGAAGTTCCGGTTCAAAGAAAAGGGCCCCGATGATGCCTACCTTTTTCTGGTTCCCTTTGGAAAGGTCGCGTATGAATTTCTTTTTCCCCATAATTTCGCCGTTGAAGAAATCGGCGTATTTTTCAAGCTTCCGGTTAACCTCTTCTTTGGATAAGGAATGGAGTGAGCCGATGAATTCGAAATACTCCTCGGGGGAAAGGAAATCTATTAGGAAGCTTTCGTCAAGAAAACTGCCTGTATATTCCTTCCAGTGGTTGCTTAAATAAACATTTTTGTCTTTAGAGCGGACCTCGCCGCTTGTAGCTTTAATAAGGTCTGTAATCAGACTGAAAAAAGTGGTTTTGCCTGCGCCGTTGTTCCCAACCAGCCCGAAACTTTCCCCCGCGCCAATTTCGAGAGAAGAAATGTTCAATACGGTAGTTCTGCCGTAAGTTTTTGTTAGGTTTAATGCTTTAATCATTTTTTGTACCGCCTTAAGATTTTCTAAATCCCTCAATCATTGAATATTTATTTTTATAAAAAAGTTTTTCTATTAACGAAATAGAATAATTATGTGCAGCAATGCCGGCCGCGCCTATAATGCCGGTAATTAAAAGAGTCTGATGAATAGTGAGAAACAATCTAAGTGCAAAAATAATACCAATCTGAATAGCAAGGACAATTAAAGAGCCAAGGTACTGCTGTGTGCCGCGCCCCTGCTGGCTGTACATCCCTTCATCCAGCCGGTATTTCATTTTGTTGTATGTTGCCATGCCTAGAATAATAAAAGGGGAAATGCCAATGTTGAAAAGAAATAGAGCGCTTATTGTTAAATAAATTTCCACTCCCAAAAAGAGGTAGAAAGTCATAATAAGGAATAGTAAGGTTGTAAAGCCGGCCATAAAATAGTATTTCGACCGGAGATAGGTTTTAAAATCTATATCCCCCGTCATTATCATGCCGAAATAAGTGCTTTCCCATCCGAAAATTATTATTCCGTATGAGAATACGAAAACTCCGGTCATGAAGGAAGCGATAAAGACATTAAAATATTCGCTGTGGATTTTCTGGTTGTAAAAAATGAGCCCGTAAAAAACCATGATAAAAGACATAAATATGAGGGGCTTGGGACGTTTATTGCGCATTATCATTTTAATTTCGAGCAAAATGAATTTACCCGTAGCGCCTATTGAAGAGAGAAATGAGAAAGAGCTTTTAAGTTCTTTTTCCCTCGAAGCAGAGGTCTTTTCCCCCTGAAGATCGGATTCGGCAAAAAGATTGAAATAAATAAGCCGGTAATTTAAGCCGTACATTGCAATGGCTCCTATAATAGGAACTATTAAAAGGTAGGGATAATTGAGGACTGAATTCATTACCCCCGCCTGAATGCCGGATGAAATGGGGAGGAAAAAGATTGAAGCGGCAATAAAAAGGAGCGCCAGCCCTGTAATAAGAACAGTTAAAACAGGTTTAAGCCGGAATTTAATTTTTGCATAATTTGCAAGGTATGCGTTGAATACCGAAACAGAATAAATTGCGAGGAACCATGCCGAAACGGAGAAGAATGAATAATGCCTGCTCAGTTCCGAAATTGCGAATGGAAGAAAAACGAAAGCGGGAATAAGATTTAGAAGGCTTTGCCCCGTTTTTATAAGCATAAGCTGTACTATTTTCTTCCGCGGGATATTAAGAATAAGATAAGGCCTAACAGCGGAAGAGCGGTATTTCTGGAAAATAAGGCGCAGAATAAAATCGGCAGGGAAAAAGATAAAAGCCGCTTCGTTCATAATCTTAATTGGGTCTATGCCGGGGGTTTTTCTTAGCAGTGAAGCCAGGTTAATGGATACATAGAGAAAATTGAGCATCGAAATGGAAATTAGGATGCCAAGAATAATGTTTGTGGCAAGCCTTTTCTGAAATTCGGGGGAGCGTCTTATTCTTATTAAGTTTTGTTTTAATAGCGAGGCAATCATTTATTACCTTTAATCTGTATTAGAATAACCAATAATTATTTCACCAGTTTTTTTAATTTTTCAATTTCATCCCTTAAAGATGCCGCGCGTTCAAATTCAAGGTCCTTTGCAGCTGCAAGCATCTCCTCGGTCATCTGGTCCAGCAGGTCTTTCTTCTGGTCGTTGGAAAGATGCTTCATCACCGGTTCGGCAACAACCGAAAAACCGCTGCCCTTTTCGGAATCCTTTTTGCGTACATCGGCAATTGAGGTCGAAGAAAGGATTTCTTCAACGCTTTTATATATGGTCTGCGGTGTAATATTATGCTCCAGGTTGTATGCAGTCTGAATTTTCCTTCGGCGGTTGGTCTCATCAATGGTTTTCCGCATCGACTCGGTAATGGTATCGGCATACATAATAACAATACCGTTGGCGTTACGCGCGGTTCTGCCCGCGGTCTGCATTAGTGAGCGTTCGCTTCTAAGGAATCCCTCCTTATCGGCGTCTATAATTGCAACCAGCGAAACCTCCGGCAGGTCGAGCCCTTCGCGCAATAGGTTAACGCCTACAAGAACGTCAAAGTCGCCAATCCTAAGGTCCCTTATAATTTCCACCCTTTCAAGCGCGTCAATATCGCTGTGAATATAGCGCACTTTAATATTAATTTTATCAAGATAATCCGTAAGGTCTTCTGCCATTTTTTTAGTAAGAGTAGTTACCAGGGTTCTTTCTTTCTTTTCCACTCTTTTCCGTATTTCGCCAATAAGGTCGTCAATCTGGTTTTTAACGGGACGGATTTGAATTTCGGGATCGAGCAAACCAGTGGGCCTAATAATCTGCTCAACAAATGAGCCGCCGCTTTTCAGGAGTTCGTAATCCCCCGGTGTGGCGCTTACATAAATAACCTTATTTGTCATTTTCTCGAATTCATCAAACTTAAGCGGGCGGTTATCCAGCGCCGAAGGGAGTCTGAAACCGTATTCAACAAGAGTTTCCTTCCGTGAGCGGTCGCCGTTGTACATACCCCTAATCTGCGGAACTGTAACGTGCGATTCATCTATTATTAAAAGATAATCCTCGGGGAAATAATCGAACAGGCATGACGGGCGCGAGCCGGGGGGGCGGGCATCCATATGCCGCGAATAATTTTCAATACCCGAGCAGTACCCGATTTCGCGCATCATTTCAATGTCGTATTTTGTCCTCTGTTCAATGCGCTGAGCCTCTAAATACTTTTCCTGGTCCCAGAAAAATTTAAGCCGTTCCTTTAATTCATCTTCAATTGTGATTATAGCGTTGTTAACCTGTTCTTTGGTGGTAACAAAATATTTAGCAGGGTAAATAGCAATCGAATCGACCTCCCTTAGTATCTCCCCGGTCAAAGCGTCTATAATAGAGAGCTTTTCAATTTCATCCCCCCAAAGTTCAACCCGAACGGCCTCTTCGTACTGGTAGGCGGGAATAATTTCAATTACATCGCCGCGGGCGCGGAATGTACCCCGTGTAAATTCAACATCGTTGCGTGTGTAATAAATATCTATAAGACTGCGCAGAAGCTTTTTCCTTTCAATTTCCTCCCCCTGTTTAAGAAAGAGAATCTGTTTTGCATATTCCTGCGGGGCGCCTATACCGTAGATACAGCTTACGCTGGCCACAATAATAACATCGTTCCGGCCTTCAATTAAAGCAGTGGTGGCTTTAAGCCGAAGTCGGTCAATTTCCTCGTTAATTGAGAAATCCTTTTCAATAAAGAGGTCCCTTTTAACAACATAAGCTTCGGGCTGGTAATAATCGTAGTAGCTGATGAAAAATTCCACGGCGTTATTGGGGAAAAAGGATTTGAATTCGGAAAATAACTGTGCGGCAAGAGTTTTATTATGCGAAATAATAAGAGTGGGTTTATTATACTGCTTAATAACATTGGACATAGTATAAGTTTTGCCGCTTCCTGTAACGCCAAGCAGAACCTGGTGCTTCAATCCCTTGTTCAGCCCGTTCGTGAGCTGTTCAATAGCCGCCGGCTGGTCTCCCGAAGGCTTATAACCCGAAATAAGTTCGAAATTTTTCATTTTTTTAATTTTTAATTACTTAAAGTAATAATATTAAGCGATATCTGAACGATTTATTTTTAAAAATATTCTCTCAGGATAAGAAAAAATGGTTAAAATTTATTAGGATTGTACAAAAGAAAAATGATTTTTGTTCTCGGGAGATGCGAATGAAAAAATATATTGTATTTTTTATAGTTTTTACGGCTGTTATTTACGGGCAAAAACCGGATTCGACTTTAAACCGCTGGATACCTTCGATGGTAACAGGATTGAATATCAGCCAGATTACATTTAAGGATTGGATTCAGGGGGGTGCTAATTCATTAACGTGGACAGTAACCGGAGACTTGAGCGTTCTTAGGAAGAGTGAGAACTGGAACCTTTCGAGCAGGCTTAAAGCTACTTACGGCAGGACAAGTATAAGCGGAAGCGATTTCAGGACAAACAACAACGACTTTTATTTCGATATTGTAGCTGCTTTAAAATTAGGATGGGCAGTCGATCCGTTTTTCAGTAATACTGTAAGAACACAGCTTACGGCAGGTTACAACTATGCGGTAACTCCGGCGGTACAGATATCGGACTTTTTTGACCCCGGTTATATTACGCAGAGTATCGGGTTTACATACGATAAAATGAAATTCTTCAAATCACGTCTCGGTATAGCATCGCAGGAAGTATT
>DAHYUM010000071.1 GCA_027398005.1 bacterium | reverse complement strand
TTGTAAGTTCTGGTTTCCGACTTAATTTTTTCGGCAGTTGTATCGTACACGGAAATATTCTGTGTAACACTCTGGTTCGATGCAGAATCGAGCCGTGTGAAACTCATCATAAAACGGTTTCCCCCGCTCCAATAGGAATAATACTGCACCCCGTTTTTAAGGTAATCAATCATCTTAACCCGGTTTTCGGGACGGTAAAAATTATACAGGCGGGCATCATTAAGATTGCCAAGGCTTCCCTTTTTGCTTATACCGTTCACGGTCAAAAAGAATACATTATTCATATTCGGTGATTGATCGAGCGAGACCACATCCTCTCCCCAATCGCTCCAAACAGGGGAAATCTTCCTGCCGGGTAAATTGATTGAAAAGAGAGAAGGCATTCCATCCTGTTTAGCTACAAACAGCGTATTCCCGTAAACATCAAGCGTATCTTTCCCGTCGAGCTGAATTCGATAATTAGTAAGAAGTGAATCGAGAAAGAGTGAAAAAGCCGCATTCCCTGCATCATAAGTTGTGGTATATTTACCGAAAACAAGATTATACAAGTTCTTATCGGCTTTTTCAATAACAACCTGCGACTGGATAAATCCTTCAAGACGGTTTTTAATTTCAGCCGCTTTATTATACTCCCCTTTAACGCGGGAACTTATCTCGAAATATCCGTCTTTTCTTATGCTTACCTGTTTTGAGTAATAGTTTAACAGAATAAATATGCCTATAAGCAGAACAAGAAAAATTATGAACGCGGGGAAAATCCTTTGATTTTTCATACAACAAAGCCGGCTAATATTTTTAGTATAAATTCAACCGCATAAATAAAATAACGCCATAAGGGGCTGAATATAAAAAGGAACAGAATAAGGGTTCCGAACCAGGGCATATTAATAAACCTTGCATATGCGCTGTGCGGAAAAAGGTCCAGTATAACATGGCTTCCGTCAAGCGGCGGAAAAGGGAGAATATTGAATAAAAAGAGGAATACATTAAATGTAACGCCGAGCCAGATAAGTTTAAGGAGCATCTGGTTATCAGGCATCATTTTATAGAATACAGCCAGCACACCGGTAAGAATAAAAGCGAGCAAAAGATTAGCAAAAGGCCCGGCAAGCGAAACAAGAATGTCGTCCTTTTCGGGGCGGCCGAAATTGCTTCTGTTTACCGGAACCGGCTTTGCCCATCCAATAAACATCATTCCGGTAAAATATGAGAGGAAAGGCATTATTATTGAACCTACAAGATCGAGATGCTTAACCGGATTTAATGTCATTCTGCCAAGGGCTTTTGCCGTAGGGTCCCCCATTTTATAAGCCGACAATGCGTGAGCAAACTCGTGTATAGCAAGAGAGATTAAGAATATTGGAATGAATTCAAGAAAAAGAATAAATTTTTCGCTTATTTCAATGTTTGGCATTAGAACCTCTCGGATGGAAATCTCTATGAACCTGTTTCACGTATTCCCTGTCTATGTGTGTATAAATTTGTGTAGTTGAAATATCGGAATGCCCAAGCATTTCCTGAACAGCCCTTAAATCGGCTCCCCCTTCAAGAAGATGCGTCGCAAATGAATGGCGGAATGTATGAGGATGCACTTCCTTTTCGATGCCTGCCTCCTTAGTGTAGCGGGCAACTATTTTCCAGGCTCCCATACGGGATAATTTAGTGCCCCTGTTATTAAGAAAAAGCACTCCGGCCGGATTTATTTTATTTCGGCTCTCTAGCAGGGGGCGCGATGAGCGGATATACTCGTTAACCCATTCAACCGCGCTTTCACCTACAGGCACAATCCTTTCCTTGTTCCCCTTGCCAAGAACCCTTATTACTTCTTCCCTAAAAAAGAGGTCGCTAATTTTAAGATTAATCAATTCGGATACCCTTAGGCCGCAGGAATAAAGAAGCTCGAGCACAGCCTTATCCCTAAGCCCCAGTTTATTATCGGTAAGGGGGGAATTTAGAATTTTTTCAATTTCATAAAATGAGAGCACCGGCGGAAGGTTCCTTGCAATTTTAGCCGATGGAATCTTTTCCATCGGATTGGTTTCGATATACTTACTATCCAGCAGAAAGGAGAAGAAACCGTTAAGAGATGAAAGGTAGCGTGCCGTAGTTGTTGAACCGAGCCCCACCTTACGCTGGATTTCGAAATATTTTGCTATAGCCGGGGATTTAATGAGGCTTAAATCGGTAATGCCCTCCTCTTCCATATATTTAATGAATTTGGAAATATCATTCCTGTACGAATTAAGCGTATTATCGGAAAGATTTTTTTCCAGCCGGAGAACCGATAAATATTCTTTAAGAAAAACAATCATACTAATTAATCGCTTGAATCGCTTTCAATTGCATTCTGGTTCGGGTACCTTATCCTTTTGTGATACTGGCCTATAAGGATGGAAAGGAACGAATCCTTAATCTTTTTTATATCGTTAAGTGTAAGCGGGGCGTCGTCAAGCTGGCCGTCTTCAATGCGCAGGCGGAAAAGATTGTTTATAACATTTTCAACTTTAGTCTGGTCCGGTTCGCTTATAGAACGCACAGTCGATTCGCACGCGTCGGCAAGCATTACAAGCGCGGTTTCCTTTGTATCGGGCTTAGGCCCCGGATACCTGAAATCGTTTTCGTTAACCGGGTTGTCTCCGGCTGTTTCTTTTGCCTTCTCGTAAAAATAACTTACAACCAAAGTTCCGTGGTGCATGGGAATGAAATTTATAATTTCCTGCGGAAGGTCATGTTCGCGTGCAAGCTCTATTCCCCTTTTTACATGGTTAACAATAAGTTCAACACTTTTTAGGGGGGATAATTTTTCGTGTATATTTTCCTTCTCAATCTGGTTTTCGACAAAGCTGGCCGGGTCGAGTGTTTTTCCAATATCGTGGTAATATGCCCCAACCCTCGCCAAAATAGGATTTGCCCCAATTGCTTCAGCCGCGTTTACTACCATCGTTCCAATTGTAAGTGAATGGTTGAACGTTCCGGGGGCAATACGCGCCAGTTCCCTTAAAAGGGGACGGTTAAAGTCGGATAGTTCAAGTAGGGTCAGGTCTGTGGTAATCTTAAAGAAACGTTCAAAGAAAATTAAGAGTCCGTATGTGAGCACCGGGCTCACAAGAGCGTTAACCCCCGCAAAAGCCACCATAAGCGAAATCTGGTCGAAAGTATCGAACCGTTCCAAACCGAAAGCCACAATTGTAAGTGTATAGCCTATAAGTATGAAGAAGAAAGACCTGAAAATCTGAGTCCTGTTTTTAATATCCCTAACCGTATAAGCGGCAAGCGCGCCTGCAATAATATTCATAACAGCAAAAACGTAATCGTTACCCCTTAATCCCCCGACTATAAGGGATATAATAACAGTGCCATAGAAACCGACTCTGGAATCGAAAATGATGGTTATAAGCATAGATGCAACGGGAACGAATATAAGGAACTCTATAGGCACCTGCGCTTCAATCTGCGCCATTAAATAGGTAACCAGCGCAATTATAAGTATAATAAGGGTAAGAAGAAGCACCTTAACATTATCGCCGAAAATCTTTTTGCGGAACAGGAATATATAAATCCAGAATAGTGCAAATACTACAGTAATATGGAAGAACTTGCCTAGATTTTGAATGAACCTTCCCCAAAATCCGGTTTCCTCTCCTTTTGCAATCCTATACGAATCAATCTTCAGTTTAATTTCGGGGGTTACGCGGTCGTGCTTGGCAACAATTTTTTCATTTTCGTTAACAATGCCCACATTCCTGGGAATGCTTTCCTTAGCCATACTGTATGCTTCATCTGTAAGGGCCGAATCGAAAACAAGTTCCGGCGCAAGGAAACGGGAAATAAGCTCGGCGGCGGCATTGGCAAATGAAACGTCGTAATATTTTTTGAAATAGTTTATTATTTCCGTTTTAGAAGAATCGGGGCTGCGGTAATCCGTTTTAGCCGCTATATGCTCAAATTTACCATCCCTTATAACTATGCTGTCCTTTTCAATCTGATCGTAGGGAATGCTTAATAAAGGTTTCTGGTAAAAGATTTTTATGAATTCTTCAGCCGTAGGAACAAAAGATGCTAAGGTTTTTCCCCTCCTATCGCCGCCGGTGGATTCGGCAAGTCTTAATTTCTTAAACTCATTATAACTTTCATCCGAAAGGAATGTATTGTTCCTGGATTCTCCCTGCGGCGCAACCGATTCATCAATATTCTTTTCGAGTGTTTTAAAATATTCTTTAAGGGAATCGGCAGTCATTGCCGGGGCGTCTTTCTGAAAGACAAAAATCTGGTGCACTTCCGATTCGGCCTGGGCAACTTCCTTCTTATAAACTTCAGGGTCTTTCAAAATTTCGAATGTCTTCGATGCAATTAAATCGTTCTGTATCCATATAGAACCCACAGTAACGTTGGATTCAATCGATTCCCCTTTCGGGAACATCATCATAACAAGCAGAACGGCGACAAAAACAATAATCAGTTTAATTCTAAGACTGCTCTGCAGTTTTTCCTTAAAATGATTAGATACCATAGAGTTACCCCGATTACTTTAATTGCATAAGTATAAAAATATTTATTTAAGCAATAAATTCAAACTTAAATTAGATTTTCCCCCTTAATTCTGCGGAAAAAGCCTCGAATATAAAAAACCCCCTGCAAGCGTTATAGCCACCCCGATAACAATGTACCAGGTCCATGCGGCAAGGTTAAACACAATAACAAAACTCATAGCCAGAATAGCCGTAAAAAGGGATGCAATTGCGGCTTTTTCCCCCGCGCGCTTATATAAAAGCCCTAATAGAAACACCCCCAGAAGCCCGCCGAAAGTAAAAGATGAAATACCAAGCGCAATTTCAACAACTGCTTTAGATGAATTCATAAAGAAGAAAGAAGATATTATAAGAATTGCCGTCCACATAATGCTAAGCATAAAAACAAAATGCCTGTTTTTCTTTAATCCTTCAAGCCTGCCGGGCAGAAGATCGAACAGTGTTGATGATGACATAGAGGAAATTGAAGCGGCAATGGTGGATAGTGCAGCTGCAAGAAGCCCTGCAATTACAAATCCCGAAATGCCGGCCGGCAGGTTTTCTATAATAAATTTAGGGAAAATCTCGTCCGATTTGATATCCATCTTTCCGTAAAAAAGAAACAGCCCTGCGCCAAGTATAAGGAAGAGCGCAAATTGGGCAATTATTAGAATGCCGCTTGCGGTCAATGCCTTTTGGGCAGTCTTTAGATTTTTTGTAGCAAGAAGTTTTTGAACAATCATCTGGTCGGCGCCGTGTGTGGACATTGAGAGGAACATCCCCCCAATAATACCGCTGATAAGTGTATAAGGGCGTTTGAGAAATTCCCCAAAACTTCCGCCGAAATCGAGATTTATAATCTGCAGCTTATGCAGGTTTATCAGTTCGGCAAAAGGGAGAGTAGAGCTGTTAAAAATAATTATTATAGAAATCACCGCTCCAAGAAAATAAACCCCCATTTGCAGAACATCAACCCAAATAACCCCTTTAACACCCCCAATTAGGGAATAAAGAAGCGAAAAGAGGGCAATTATAAGAATAGCATAGGGATAATCGATACCCAGTAAAAGTTTAATCGGAATAGCCGTAGCAAATAAGCGGACACCATCGGCAGCGGTGCGGGTAATCAGGAAAATTACCGAGGCGATTGAACGGGTTTTAATTCCGAATCTGGTTTCGAGAAAAGAATATGCGGTAGTAAGCTCCCCTTTGAAATAAGCTGGCAAAAAATAACCTGCTACAATGGCTCTGCCTATAGCATAGCCGAATGTAACCTGTAAAAAATTTAAATTGGTTAAATATGCTAAACCGGGGATTGAAATAAAGGTGAGAGTGCTTGTTTCAGCGGCAATAATAGAAAAAGTTACCGCCCACCAGGGAACATCTTCAGCGCCGAGGAAATAATCCCTAACCGATTGCCCCTTTTTCTTATGATAAAAACCAAATAAAAGAACGGCCAGAAGATAAAATAAAATTACTGCGAAATCTAAAAGCCTCAAATTCCGCACAACAATTAGTTAGCCTGTAATTCTTGTACTGCTTCTACAACGGTATTGCAGATGGGTAGAACCCTGTCCAACTGCGAAATCTCAATTAATGTCTTAACATTCTTAGTAGGAGAAGCGAGCTTAATCTTTCCTTCGTTCGACTGGAGGATTCTGAAAGCAAGCAGAATAGCGCTCAAGCCGCTGCTATCGCAATAATCCACTTCCGATAGGTCAATAATGAATTTTTTCACATCCTCGGTATGAAGAAGAATTGTAAATTCCCCTTTTACAAAACCGGCAATTGATGAATCGAAACGGCGTTCGTTAAGCTTGAAAATCACAATATCGCCATTCTTTTTTAGTTCATAATTAAAAGTATTTTCGCTCATATATACCTGATTACCTTTTAGAGTATACTAAAACATCTTTAGTGAATTTAATAAATTTTCATAAGAAATCTTAGAATTATTTTCATTTAATGGCACCTGAAGATTCAAAAAATCGGAGAATTCACCTTTTTTAAACCCTACGCGGTAATTCGTATCCACTATAAAAGGAATAGAGTTTAAGAATACGTTATTTACTCTATTTAAATTTAAAACAACGTCAAATTTCTTTTGCGCAAGTTTATTCCTAAGGGCATCATCGGGAAGGAACATTTTAGTAACCTGCTGAGGGCCGAATGAAAGCACCCTGAACCTCTCCCTTTCGGGTATAATAGAATACCTATGTTCCGAAATGAACATGGTTACGCTCTTCCTTTTAGAAAGAAGGAAAGTGGAAACAAGAAAGGAATTTTTGAAGTCTTCGTCAACCTCGGGCATAATAACCAGAAAATCGAGCGCCGATTCGGCAAAGCTTGTAAATCTTACCGGCTTGCCGTGATGGCTGATATATTTCCTTTTAATAAAGTTTACCGCTAATTTTTGTTTTATGCTTTCGAACATATTTTATGAGTTTAATAATTCTAAAAATTCAATTTCGTTAATAACTTTAACGCCTAATTTAAGGGCTTTATCAAGTTTGGAACCTGCATTTTCGCCCGCGACAACAAAATCAGTTTTTTTCGAAACGCTCGAAGAGGCCTTACCCCCTTCGGCAATAATCTTCTCTTCAGCTTCTTGACGGGTCAATTTGGATAAAGTTCCGGTAAGAACAAAGGTTTTACCCTTAAATTTACCCGAACTGCTTGAAACAGCCTCTTTTTCGAACCTGAGCCCCGCCTTTTTAAGAATATTTAACAATTCTAAATTCTTTTCGTTTCCGAAAAATTTAATAATGCTTTCGCTTATGCTCGGGCCAATCTCGTAAACGGACTCAATTTCCTCTTTAGTGGCTTTAAGCAGTTTATCAATTGTGTTAAATTCATCAGTAATCTTTTTAGCCGCCCCTGCCCCCACATATTTAATTCCAAGGGCAAATAAAACCTTATCGAACGGTTTTTCCTTGCTCTTTTCAATTGCCGCCAAAAGGTTGTCTATGCTCTTTTCCCCCAAGCGGTCAATCTTTATAAGCTCTTCCCTTTTCTCTTTTAGGGAATAAATATCGGCATATGAGTGAAGATAATTAAGTTCAACAAAAAGGTCAATCAGCGCCTCACCCAAACCGGAAATATCCATTGCGCCCCTGTGGGCAAAATGAATAATGCGCCCTTTAACCTGAGCCGGGCATTCATTATTAATGCAGTAAAAAGCTACCTCTCCTTCAGGCTTGAATAACTGGGCTCCGCAGACGGGGCAGGCTGAAGGGGGCACTGCAGGCACCGAGCCTTTATCCCTTCCGGACATAATAACCTCTACAACCTTGGGTATTACATCCCCTCCCTTTTCAATTACTACCTTATCCCCTTCCCTTATATCCTTCCTCTGCAGTTCATCGTAATTATGCAGTGTAGCGCGGCTAATTGTTGAACCTGCAAGAAATACAGGTTCAAGCTCGGCTACGGGGGTTACAATGCCCGTACGCCCTACCTGCCAGGTTATTGTATGCAGTTTTGTAACTGCCTGTTTCGGCTTGAATTTATATGCGGCTGCCCAGCGGGGCGATTTGGCTATACTGCCAAGCCTTTTCTGCTGGCTGAATGAATTGACCTTTATAACAATACCATCAATTTCGTACGGCAGCGAATCCCTTTTTATTTCCCATTCGTCGCAGAATTTAATTACTTCGTCTATACTTTTGCACAACCTGTAATTGGGGTTAACCTTAAAACCAAGCTCCTTAAGAAGCTGTAAACTTTCGTCATGGGTTGTTAATTCTTTAGAGTCGCCGGCAAAATAATAGGTAAAAATATCGAGTCCCCTTTTTGCCACCATTCGCGGATCGAGCAGTTTAATTGTTCCGCTTGCCGAATTGCGCGGATTGGCAAATAATTTTTCCTCGGCAAGCTCCCTTTCCTCATTCAGTTTTCTGAATGATTCAAGGCTCATAAAAATTTCACCTCTAACCTCAAAACCGGATACTCCGTGCTTCTTCAATTTATCATCCGCAATTTTAAGGGGTACCGATTTAATAGTCCTTACATTTAATGTAACATCCTCGCCGGTAGTTCCGTCTCCTCTTGTGGCCGCGGTAACAAGCTTCCCCTCCTTATAAACGAGGCTCATAGAAAGGCCGTCAATCTTAAGCTCGGTTACATATTCAACATTTTCACCTTTAAGAATTTCCTTAACTCGCCTGTCAAAATCGAATAGTTCCTCCTCGGAATAGGTATTGCTTAAACTTAACATGGGAGTAGAATGAGTATAAGAATTAAACTCCTTTGCAATATCGGAACCGACACGCTGTGTGGGAGAATCGGGGGTTATAAGATTAGGGTTTTCCGCTTCAATTTTCTCAAGTTTTTTTACAAGCCGATCATACTCATAATCGCTTATTATGGGGTCAGAAAGCACATAATATCTGTAATCGTGCTCTCTTATTTCATTGCGGAGAGATTCAATTTCATTTTGCAGGCGCTCGTTCATCCTTAGGGCGTTCTAATGTTAATAATTTTATCCCCTCTTTGTCAATCTGAACATTTCGTACATCGCCCGATTTGCCAACCGGATCGAGTGTCTTTCCGTTCAATATAAGTGTAACTCCGCCGGCATTGCCTATATTCATAATAAACTTATCTTTTGCAGTTAAAACCACGGATTGCTGGTCCTTAAAGAGGAATTGTTTCGGCTGAGAGTCGTCCGAAGCCACCTGGAACCATACCAAATCGTTGGCAATAACCTTAAGCTGAAGGCTGTCTGCGGGTGCGGCTGTCTGCTGCTGTTTTGCAGGTTCTTCGTAACGTTTTTCAACGTCGCCGCTTTCCTGCTGAGAAGAATAGTTAGTGTCTTTTTCAAGTTTTGTAGATGAGCTGAAAATAAGGAACACGCCGGCAATTAGTATAATTGCGGCTATGCCAATAATTGCGTAGAATATACGAGGGTCGATAGATTTTTTAACTTCTTCGGCAGGGGCATAAGGCTCAACATCTTCCGATTCGAACTGCCTCTTGAAAGATTTAGTTACTCTTCTTGCCTTTTCAATTACAGGAGTACCCTCTTTTTCCGCTTCCTCTGCATTCTCGGATCTGCCGGCTTTTGCCAGATCGAACTTTTTAATTGTTTCTTCCGGGTTTAGGTCGACCGACTGGGCAAACTCCTTGATAAAAGCCCTTATGTATAATTCGGGGAGAACTTCAAAATTGGCATTCTCAATTGCCGAAAGGTACTTGGCGTCAATTCTTGTTTTTGCGGCAATCTGCGCAATTGTAATCTGCTTTTCTTCGCGCGAGCTTTTAAGCTCTGCTGCGAATTTTTTTAATAGTTCGCTATGCATATTTTATTCTTTAATAAATTCTCTGCAATTTAGCGGCAAAAGAACCGTCAATCTGGTGAATATGGGGATAAGTTTGAACGCATCCGTTATCATCAACCAGCTCTTCTTCAACAAACTCTTTTGCATTTAAAAGTTTATACCCGGGTACTTCATCAAGAAATTTCTTAATGATTTCGTAATTTTCCTCGGGTTCTATTGTACAGGTGCTGTATACTAACACTCCGCCTATTTTAACTAAGCTTGCACCTTTCTTAATTAATTCATATTGAATATTAACAATTTTTCTAATATCCCCCAAGTCCCTTTTCCATTTAATATCGGGCTTTTTGGTAAGCGTGCCCAATCCCGAACAGGGGGCGTCTATAAGAACCCTGTCGAACAGGTTCTCGTCCTGATACTGCTCGGCGTCGACTACAATTGTATTAACAATTTTTACCCCCAGTCGCTCAAGATTCTTGCTTAAAATTTTAAGCCTGCTTTCGTACCGGTCAATTGCAACAATTTCCCCTTCGTTCTGCATCATATCGGCAATAAAAGCGGTCTTGCCCCCCGGAGCGGCGCATAAATCCAATACCCTTAAACCGGGTTTAACATCCAGCAGTTTGCATGGTATTCCGGTGCTCTCATCCTGTACGGTAAAATATCCTTTGGTAAAATATTCCCAATCTGTAATGTTGGTTAATGTATTAAGCCTTAAAAATTCCTTAACGTATTTCCCCTGCGAGTATTTCAGTTCAACTTTATCTAGCAGTCCTTTAAGCTCATCAATATTTGCTTTAATGTTGTTAACCCTAAGCGCAAGGTACGGCTTGTTGTTATCGGCAATTAAAAGCTTTTCGGTAAAATCGCTGCCATACCGGTTAACCCATCTTTTAACCATCCAGCTTGGGTGCGAATAGTAAGCACTGAAATAGTTATTAATATCTTCTTCGGGCTTGGGATAGTTGATAGCGTTTTTACTTCGTATAATGTTGCGCAGCACCGCATTGGTAAGGTCGGCCGGTTTCTGCCCCTGCAGTTTTTTAACGAATTCAACAGCTTCGTTAACTGCGGCATAATCGGGCACTTTATCAAGAAAAAGTATCTGGTAAAGAGCCACCCTTAAAGCGTTCTTAACATTAGGAATGCACTTAGAGAACTGCCCTTTGTAGAAGCCGTTCAATATCCAGTCAATTCTGCCAAGCCAGCGCATAACGCCGTGAACAATTTCGAACAAAAGGGATTTATCGGGTCCGCTCAATTCGGAATTTTTAATTTCTATTTCAAGCAGTTTGTCAAGATAGGCATCGGTACGGTCAACCCTGTTAAGAATTTTAACCGCAATACCCCTAACGCCTTCAAAAAGATTTAGATTGTAATTCTGTTCTTCCATAAATAAGCCCATATTTCACAATAAAAAGATAATGTAAAAAGATTAAAATGGTTACTTTTTTCGAACATTTTTTTTTGAATTTTAAGGGAGGAGAAAAATAAAAGGCAGCTTGAGCTGCCTTTTATAAACTTTATGCGGTCTTCTTTGCGTATTTTTTGTTGAATCTTTCAACACGGCCGGTGGAATCGATCATTTTCTGTTTACCGGTGAAAAATGGATGGCAATTGGCACAGATTTCTAATTTAATTGTGCTTACTGTTGATCTCGTCATGAATGTGTTCCCGCAAACGCACGAAACTTCGCATTTCTTATAATTAGGATGAATTCCGTCTTTCATCTAGCAAGTCCTTTTTAATTTAGTACAGCAATTTAAAGAAAATTGCCTAAAAAAACAATTTATCTTTTAATATTCTTTCTCAATTTCAATGAATCATTTTGAGAAACCATCTTTTTAAGGGAGTCTTTTACCGCTTTTCTCTCCTTTAAGCTTGGCTTTCCGGCGCCCGATTTAAGCAAAAGCTCGTCAGGAATTCCTCCGGTCTGTACAGTAAAAGCGTTCGAAGGCTTAGCGGCGCTTCTCCCCTGAATAAGATTATCCAGATTAAATGCCCCTTCCTTGTTTAATGGGCTAACCGAGTAATCCTTAACCAGAGGAAGAGAAGGATCGATATAGAAAGGAGGATTCTGAACCGGAGCCTTAGTCCTGTTTGGAACGGGCTTACTGGTCTTGGTTTCATTCATAGCCACCTGCCCTGTTTCTTCCTTTGCAACCCCTTCTTTAACTTTACCCGCATAAATACTCCCCTGGTTCTGAAGGGGGGCTAATTGTTCATCCAATTGGGGTTTAGAAAAGGTTACAAATAAAATAACGGTTGAAACAACAAGGGCGGCCGGGGCAAGAATCCAAAGCAGTTTCGATTCCCTCTTTTCAACAACTTCCTGTTTAATTTCGCCGTTCTCTATTTTCAGCATTAAATTAAACTCAAAGTTATCTGGAGCGTTTATTTTTGGCAATTCCTTTAACGCTTTTAAGGTTTCTGAGAATTTCTCCTCATTATCATTGTAAATATTTATTCCCATAAGCACCTACTCTTTATAAATATGTTTAAGTAGTTTTTGAAGCTGTAATCGGCCTCTATTTATTCTTGATTTTACCGTGCCGAGAGATAATCCCGTTATCTCGGCTATTTCTTCATAGGATAATTCCTGTACATCTCTCAATATTACTACATCTCTGTAAACATCTTTAACTTTTAATAAAGCCTTCTGAATAATTTCGTTTTTAATCTCGCTGTCGGCGGCTTTATCCGGTTCAATAATGTTTTTATCGGCAACCTGAATCGACTTTTCATCGTCGTCGTTCTCAAGCGAGAAAATTTTTCTCCTTTTTTTCCTCTTGAGCTCGTTTTTTGCGAGGTTGCCTGCTATTGTATAAATCCAGGTGGAAAATTTTGCGAAAGAACGGTAAGAATCTTTGTTCATATAAAACTTAATCATCGTATCCTGAACAATATCGGAACTAACATCCCTGTCCCCTGTGAACCGGTAAACAAAGTTCATTAAAGGATCTTTGTACCTGCGAACCAGTATTTCATAAGCTTCAAGGGTGTTATTGTCCTGAAACTCCTTGATCAAATCTTCATCTGTCAAATCAGAAAATATTTTTTCCAATGAATTTTATACTCTGTATATTCTAAAAAGTTTCAAAAATCAAAAACAATTTTAATTATAAGCCCCTTTAATATCAATATTCCGTTCACCAAGCATTTCGGTTATAAGGGTAAGCAGAATGGTCTTCGGGTCGGCAGCGCTGGTTTTAACCGCAATATCGGCATTTAAGAGTGCTCCCGCCGAACGGGCTAAAACCTCATAATTCATCAAAAAACGGGCTTTTTTGCACCCCAGATAGTACTGATAGCTAATTTTTAACAGCCTCGAAGCCTGAAAATCGTTCTTCTGCTCCTTCATTACATCTATTATTTGAGCCACAGTCTTTACGAATTTTGTAATCATGGCTATAATAAAAATAATTTCCTTGCCGCAATCGAGCAGGTTATATCCTATTTCTATTGCCCTGCTTTTATCCCCCATGCCCAGAGCATCCTGAAGGTCGAAAATTGAGTATTCCTTTGTTGATGAAGAGTGTTTCTTAATAATTTCGTATGTTATCTCCCCTTCTTCCCCCAGGAAATCGGCAAATTTTTGTATATGCATTTCGAGGAGCCCTTTTTCGTCCCCTACAATTTCTACCAGTGTCCTGGCATTCTCGGGGGAAAGTTTCAGGTTGCTCCTCCTGGCGTGCTTTACAAGCCACGATGCAAGTTCCTCGCCGTTCAAATTCCGCGCCTCAAAAATCCATCCCTTGTCATAAAGGGTTTTATAAGGTTCTTTTTCAACATCGGCAATTTTTTCGGGATGAGTTATAACCAGAACCGTAAAAGATGCG
>DAHYUM010000070.1 GCA_027398005.1 bacterium | reverse complement strand
GGGGAGAGAACCCTTCAAGAAGGGAGCTTTGCCTTGCCGATGACTACCAGAGGGCTTTAATTATTCTTACCGGCGAGCCGGGCAATATTTTATCTAAATATTATTCGGTTAGAATCAGCGATTCATTCAGCCGGATTGCCGTTGACGATTCTAAAAAGAACGATAAAATATTTTTCCTCTACACTCCGGGTAAAAACCTTATAGAAATTATAAAATATAATTTTGAAAATTTTAGAATTGAAAGGACTGTCCTCTATACAAAAGGGGGAATAATCGATTTAAAGATAAAGCCTTCGTCCGATTCAGAATATCCATACCTTTATATTCTTTCCAATAAGCCCGATCCGTTCTTTACGGAATACAGGTTTAATAACTACCGTTATGCCGAAATCAATTCGGGGCATTCAGGCCAGTCCTTTATTGATGCTTCAATTGCTCCCGGGGATTCGATGAACGTGTTCGGATGGAACAGAAGCGGTTACGGCTGCGATTTTTTTAAGTCTTCAATTAATCAGCCGGTAAAAAACAGACTTTTATATAAGTACTCTGCCAGACTGCAAGATAACTTCCAGCTTTATACGCGCGGTTTCAGGCAGAATGATAAAGAAGGATATATAAATTTCAGCATGATTAAAAACGGGGCTGAAGCCGAGGGAGTGGTTTACGACAGGAGGGGAATTAAAAACCTTTCGCTGGATATGAAGCCTAAATCGCCTGCCGATTTCAGGGAGGAAGGCGCCTATTTATATGCCGATAACGAGGATAAAATAAAAATTCTCTTTATTTATGATTTCGGGAATGGTATATTTTATAAGGCCGATCTGAACAGTAGATCGAGAATTATTTCGGTTCGCCAGGCAGAACGGGTAAACGGACTTATGCAGTACACAATCGAAAAATCCGCCGGCAGAAAAATGAAGCTTGTTTACTTCGGCAAAAACGGAAGTTATCTGAATTTCAAAGAGATTGAATGAAAAAATTTGTCTTATTATTACCGTTTCTCTTTCTTGCTGTTTCTCTCCACGCGCAGAACCTCGATTCGCTTTATAACGAGTTCACCCTTATTAAATCGGGGGGCAATTTAGCCCATCCTGTAATTACCTCCTCCAACGCCGGAAAATATAAATGCGCTTTCGGCATTACAGCGGGTATAAGGTTTAACTATAATAAATTCTCTCCGCAGCAGCAGTCGGTTATAGCCTCGCTCTTGTTCAGGCCCGTTACCGATACAAGCATTGTAAGCCCGTCCGGTTTTTTCAGGATTCATTACGATTTAAAGGGAACAAACAAACCCACATACAATGTTGCCGAACTTGCGGCCGCGGCCGATTCGGCATTTTCATTCGAAGTGGGATACCTCGGGTTTCCGCCGCCGCCGCCGGATAACGGCGCTGGGGGGGATGATAAGTACGATATTTATATCCAAAGCATTGCCGGCTACTACGGTTATACCGAACTTGAAAATACTACGGCCGATAACCACTATACCTCTTATATGGTGCTTAACAGCGATTTTACCGGAAATTACACCACGGGCATAAACGCGGCAAAGGTTACTGTTGCCCACGAATTCCATCACGGAATTCAGGTGGGAAATTATACGTACCGGAGCAGCGACCAGTATTATTACGAGCTTACATCAACCTCTATGGAGGATTTCGTTTTCGGCTATGTGAACGATTATGTTTTTTATCTTCCCTCCTATTTCGATTCCCCCGGAACGGCTTTCAGCAGGCACAGCGGTTACGACCTGGCTATTTTTAACTTTTATCTTACCGATAAGTTCGGACTCCCCATTCTAAAGAATATATGGGATAACATTAATAACAACGCTCCCTTAAAGGCAATTAGCCTTACACTTGAAGGATACAGCGCCTCATTCAGGAGCGAGCTTGCTAATTTTTACAAGTGGACATTTTTTACCGGATACCGTACAGTGCCGGGTAAATATTTTGCAGACGCGCGCCTCTATCCAATTCTTAAGCCTGCAATTACAATTAATTACGCTCCTCCCGAAAAATCGGTTATGATGGAAACGGAGCCTGTTTCGAACAATGTGTTCCTTTTTGTTAATTCATCCAAAAGCAGTCCCGATTCCATTTTTGCCCTTTTGACAAATGCCGATTATTTAAACGGAGACGCTAACCCTTACGCTACAACCCACTGCGACTATTATATATCATCATCCCCCGCGGCCGGCAGCCGGCTTATAGCCCCCGGTTACTATGCCCGTTTCCAGAGCATTTTCCCCGACCTGCTTATGGACACGGATATTATAAACAACACCCCCGAAGGGGAAAACCCGTCTGTTTCACCATCGGTTATAGGGGATCCGTTTCCCCAGCCTTTTAACTATTCCAGGCATAATAGTGTGGCAATTCCGGTCCCCGATGGGGTATCGGAACAATCTTTATTGTATATTTACACCTTGAATATGAAACCGGTTTACACCGGTACCCTTACGGTAATTAAGACCGATAAAATGTTCGTCCGCTGGAACGGATTGGATAATTCAAATTCCAGGCTTCCTAACGGCGTTTATTTTTATGTTACAAAAAGGGATGACAAAATAGCAAAAGGGAAATTGGTTATACAGAATGAGTAATTACTCTTTATCTTTAGATTCGCTTACAAAGGTTTTCGGCCGCAGGCTTATATTCGATAAACTTACATACGAATTCAAGCCGGGTACGGTTTACGGTATTTCTGGACCGAACGGTTCGGGTAAATCGACTCTTTCAAAAATTATTGCGGGCATTATTACCCCTACTCACGGAAAGGTGGTTCATAAATTAGGTGACGAAGTAATTAAAGTTGAGCATCTTCACAACCATATCGGTTTCGTCTCGCCATATCTTCTTCTTTACGATGAATTCACCGCGCTCGAAAATCTGAACCATTTCGCACATATAAGAGGAGTTGAATTCGATGCCGAAAGGTGTGATGCCCTTTTGAACCGGTTTGATATTTATAACCGGAGGAAAGATTATGTTAAAACTTACTCCTCGGGAATGAAACAGAGGCTTAAATTCGTTTTTGCATTTATGCACAGGCCTAACCTGCTTATATTAGACGAACCCACCTCTAATCTCGATAATCAGGGTAAAGATGCCGTTTATCAGATTATAAAGGATGAGTTGAAGGATAACATAATTATTATCGCTTCAAACGAAGACGCCGACCTGGCAAGATGCAGCGAAGTGATTTATCTCGAAAATTTTAAAATTAAAAATGGTAAATAACCATTAATTAAGGTATTGCGGAAAAGGAAAATGCAGAAAGCTTTTTATCTCTTTAAGAAGGATTGGGAATCGGAATTAAGAACCCGTTACGCCATTAACGCGCTGGCTATGTTTATTCTTGTTACCATTAGCGTAATTCTGTTCTCAATCGGACAGGAAACCATCAGCGAATACCTTACGGGGGGACTGCTTTGGGTTGTTATCTTCTTCTCGGCAATGTCGGGGCTGGCGCGCGCTTTTGTATCGGAAGAGGAGAGGGGAACAACAATGACCCTTCACTTAATCGCCTCCCCCACAACAGTATTTTCGGGCAAGCTTATATTCAATCTTATCCTCGTTTTCCTTATGAACATTGTAATATCTTTCCTCTTTTCCCTCCTGTTCGAGACTTTCGTAATTAAGAACATACTTCTTTTTATAACCGCGTTCATATTCGGCAATATAGGCATTGGAGTGGCGTCAACAATTATTTCGGCAATTATATCCAAAGCCAATACAAAAGGAACCCTTTATCCGGTTCTTTCTTTCCCCATTCTCCTTCCTCTTATACTTATACTGCTTGAACTTACCAAATATTCAATGGACGGCAACACAATTTCCTCTTCTTTTGTTGAAATTGCGGTGCTTATCTGCTACGATGTTATAATGGGCACGGCTTCGTACCTGCTGTTCGATTTTATCTGGAAGGAATAAAGCCCTTAAGTATTCCGCTGTTTCTTTCGATAATACGGGAATTGGCATGTGACCGGTTTAGTTTGGTTTTTTGCCGGAAATAATTAAATTAGAAATTAATTAAAACAGGCAGCCTTAAAATGGGTAGTCAGCAGCTTTTATTGATTGGTGGCGGTATTCTGTTGCTCGGATTGCTTTCCCTTCTCTTCTATAAATCGTACGGGGGAAAAGTTGAAGACCAGAGCTACATTGAGGCTTTAATAACCGGAGTAGGGGTGGGGCGTTCCATGATTGATGAAATACAGACAAGAGCGTTCGACGAAGCTACGGTTACAAAACCTGTTTCAAAGACGTCACAGCTTACCCCACCGTCGTCCCTTGGGCCCGATGCCGGCGAAAACTCTGTCTTTAAATTTGACGACGTTGATGATTTTAATAATTACAGCAAAGCAGATACAATGAGCATTTACGGTGTTTATAATACAAGCGTCAAAGTATATTACGTGAACAAAATGGCTCCCAATACCGTAAGCTCTACACAGACTTATACCAAACGGATTGACGTTAAGGTTACAAATAAATTTCTTAAAGACACATTAAAATTTAATTACATAATAACGTATTAAATATGCAGGAACTGGTAAAATTAATAGGCGCCTCGGTTATAGGGGGAATTGTAATACTCTCAATTCTTATGCTTAATATTAATATGAAATCATCCTCCGATTCTTTCATCCAGAGCACATACAACCAGTACAGCCTTATTACCGCCTCGCAAATTGTGGAATATGATTTTTATAAACTGGGCTACAGTTCTTCGGGCACGGCAATAATCCAGGCCGATTCAAATTCGGTTAAATTCCTTTCGGACATTGACAACACAGGCACTGTTGATACCGTTGCGTATTATGAAGATTCCACTCCGGGAATTGCCGGCATCTCAAATCCCCGTTACAGGCATCTTTACCGCAAGATTAATAATGCTGTAAGTACCGTATCCCTTATAACGCAGTTCAGCCTTGCCTATGCCGATTCCGCCGGCACTGCAATTCCTTATAACCAATTATCCCTGCTATCGGCAAGAAAAAAAATTAAGACTATTCAAGTGTACATTAAGACTGAACTGCCCGATCCGGTTAACGGTTCTTTCAGTCCCTGCGAATGGAAAGAACAAATAAGGCCAAGAAATCTTTAGGGTGATGATATGGGAAAATATGTGTTGATTTTAATACTAGCCGCCGCCGCTTCGTTTACCATTATAAACAGCAATATGAACCGTACCCTTAACATGGCTGAAGACAGGGCCTTCGGAAGGTATTACGAAACCCAGTGCAGGAATATAAATAACAGCGTAGTTGAAATGCTTATTTCGCAGCTTGCCGATTCAACCACATGGCGCGCTCCGGGGCCCGTATCCATCCCTTCAATATTTAACGGAAGCGCGGTCTACAGCGTAATTGATACTCTTATAGGAACCACTTCATATATACGGATTGCGGTAACGGGAACCATAGGCACTGTTACAATGCCTTTAAAGGTTATTGCCCTTCCATTCCGTTCCGGTTTCCTCCCTTCAACGGTAAAGGCGGCAATATCAACCAATAACGATGTAGGCACGCTTGGAACACTTATAGTTGACGGTGAGAACCACGATTTGAACGGGAATCTTCTTGTATCGGGTGGAACGCTCGGCATCTGGTCAACCGGTTCGGTCGATCAGGGGGGAAACTCCAAAATTGGCGCCACTGCCGACGGCACAAATTATTCCCCCCAGAAGAACGCGGGGGAAAATATTGTAAGCCAGCTTCAGGGGGGCGGATACCCTTTAACCCCCGACAGCCTGATGGGAGGAACGCCTAACGGATACCCGCCCGGAAAATTGAAGAGTGTTGCGCAAAGCGGATGGCTTGGCAGCCAGTACGCTACAAATCCCGCTACTCTTACAACACCTTTACAGGGGGTAACTTATTTGGAACTTCCGAACGGGGGCAACTGGCAGTCGATGGATCTTACCGGCTCGGGAATTTTAATTGTCCATAACGACTTTTTGAACGCAAGCATGACAAACATTAACAGCGGTACATTCAAGGGGCTGGTAATAGTGGATGACTGTATTCATATACATAATACAATACTTGGTGCAATAGCGTGCTTAACTCCGCATCCTTCGGCGGGCAACACAATAGGCAACGGAACGGGGAAAGTACTCTTTTCGCAGGAGGCAATTTCGATTGCAGTGCAGAATTCAATTGTTCCCAATTACGGTTTTGCAAAGCACCGCATTACTATTGTAAAATGGTATGAATAAGATTGCCGGTTTGCCGGTAAAGGTTAATTGGTCATTATTATTTTTGTTACAGGATAGATGTTTCTTCTTTTTAATTTGACGGTGTACTTTTCAAGCCATTGTTTTTCGAACTCGCTTACAAGCACCAGCCTGCCGGGCACAGGTTTCCGCGTGAATGAAATTTCAATATAATCCCCCGGTTTAACTGCGGGGTAAACGCGGGCGCACATCTTTTTTGTAACCCGGAACAACCCTTTTTTTGCAGAGGGCATAATTTATACATATAATTAAATCAGCTTAACCACAGCTTCAACAACACGGTACATAGCTTCTATATCGTTTTTATCTATAAACCTTTCGCCGAATTCCCCGTTATCGCTTTTTAAACGGATGAAAGAATAATTTACATCCTCGTACCGTTTAATATACTGGGCGCCGTTCTTAAGCTTTACGGCAACTATGCAGTCTTTTTCAAGAGGGGCTTCCATATCCACCAGCACAGTGCTTCCGTCCTTCAAAGTCGATTCCATCGATTTGCCGTTTACTTCAAGGGCAAAGCAGTGATGCCCCTTCTTGGAATATGAAAAGCGTGCCACTTTATCGTACGTTGTATGGTGAAGGTTCTCCGGCTCCCCCGCGTAAACCGTTCCTAAAAGAGGATACGGATGTGCCGGCGATGAGCCTGAAAACTCATCTACTCCTGAGGCCCCTTTCTTTTCCTGGGATGTTTTTATGTAGGTTATCTGCTCCGGATTAGAATCGTCAATCTTTATCCCGAGAGCATTTTCGAGGGAGGCGAGCGTTGCCTGGTTTAATGAACGGGTGCGCCCCGATTTTAAACCGCTGTACTTAGCAGAGAATCCTCTTAAATTATATCGGGTTTCAAGCGTATAGGTAGAAAGCCTGAAATCTTTTAGTAATCCATCTATGAATTTTAAATATCCGTTCATCGCAGTTCAATATATGATTTATTTTAGAGAAAAGAAAGTAATATTTAAAGAATATCTAAAAAAATCTTGACTTTAAACTAAATATTTTTTATTAATGTTATAGAATTTTAGAGAATGTTAAATATACGGCTGATACGGTTGAAAATGAGGATTTTTAAGAAATGGATGAAAATGAAAGGAATATTGCCCCGGCAGACCCCCGGGATTACTGGCTTGGCCTTTTAACCCTCAACCAAACGGATGAAATTAAATCGATTCTTCTAAAGGGGATTGAAGAGGAAATTAACCGCCGCATTAATGAAATCGATTCCCTTCTAAAAGCCTGTACCCCGGTCTATTCCAGCGCGCTTATAAGGAAAGGGGAGCTTAATGCCCTAAGGATTGACATGCTCGATTTTATTGAGGCTATTTCCGATTTGTTACGCATCGATATTACACAAGTTAACAGGAATAAGGGAGTTTAATAAAAGGGAGGAGTAAATTTAATGAAGCTGGAAATAACCATTGAAGGCATTCCCCTTATAACGCACAGCATTAACTACACGCGCAAAGGGAAAGAATATACCCCCGAAAGTGAAATTGAAAATGAAAGAGCCCTCCGCGCCGCGGTAATAAGTTCGCTGCCGTACGATTTTAAAATACTGCGCGGGCCGCTAAAAATTAATCTCCTCCGTTTTGTATTTCCCCCAAACCGCGGAACGAAAAAGAATGAACTAGAAACGATTAATAATGAGGGCTTGGCCGCAAGGGAGGGGAAACCCTCTTTAATTGAGTGTTTAAAAAGCATTATAAAGGCTATGAACGGAACGGTATTCGTAAACGACAGCCGGATTTGCTCTATTGAAAATTTTGGGAAGTACAGCGGATTAAATCCGGCGATTAAAATTGAGATTGAAGAAGTGAAGCAATAATTCCCCTCAGGTACCTGTTTTACTAATAATTAAATATTTGTTACCGGAATAGCAGGATGATTCCGTTTTGCGTCCCTTTTGCCGCCGGCTCTTCTCCTTATCTTTTTCAGGATGACAAGGTGAAAACAATAAAGTAATATAGCGCAGGTGAAAAAATGAAAGACGAACTGCAAATAGATCTTCTGGAGGTTTTTGTTAAGCATAAAGTTGTGCCCCTTACGGTATTGAGGAACGAGAAGATTAAAGTGGAATACAGAAAAATGAAGGAAGAGGGAATTAAGCCTAAAGAGGCGCGCGCTTTGCTGGCCGAAAAATATTTTACCTCCGAAAAGAATATTGAGACAATTCTTTACAGCAGAAAAGAGGAAGAAACGGGGGAGTGATTTTATGAAACAGGATAACGGAACCGATGAAAAAGGAGCCCGCAAATATGAACAGCCCGAACTAAACAGGCTTATTGAAACACTTATGAAGAATAACGGCAACATTACCGATTCGGCCAAGGCGCTTAAATGCGACAGGAATACCATTTACAAAATGATTGAAAGCAATCCGGCTTTAAAGCAGATTATAAACCGCGCGCGGGAGGTTATAATTGACGAAGCGGAAAAATACCTGCTCGATAATATTAAAGAGGGGAATGTAACCTCAATTATATTCGTGCTTAAAACACTCGGCAGAAGCCGCGGCTATGTGCTCAACGGATACAAACCGAATGAAGTGGCCTCTAAAATTAACCACACTGTGCTTAAAAAACTTACCGATGAACAGCTTAACGAGCTTGAAACAATATTCAGGAAGAAGAAGGATATTAAATCATTCCTGGCGGAGATTGGACTGGATGCTTCATCTGATTGAAATAGAAAAGGAAAAGAGGAGACGGAACAGGGAAAAGATTAAATCCACTTCCGAAAGGGCGCGCAGTTTCCGCAGCTGCCCCCTTGAGTACTTTGAAAAACGGCTCGGCATAAAGCCGGAGACAATTGACTGGGGAATGATTAAGGAGTATAAAAGACACAGATGGGACGGAAGCATAAATCCCTTTATGGAACTGCTCAATGCCGTTGCCGCTGGAAACTGGGCCGGTATTGAATCGGCTACAGGCACCGGAAAAACCTTTATGGGGGCTTTGCTTGTATTCTGGTTTCTGGAATGTTTTGAAAATGCCCTAGTTGTTACTACTGCCCCAAAGCAGGAACAATTAAGTCTGCATATATGGAAAGAGATAGGAAGGATGTTCCATCTGTTCGGATTGGGGGAGCTTACAAAACTTAAGCTTAGGATTACCGGTGCCGATGATGAAAGAATGGCTGTGGGCTTTGTTGCCGGCATTAATGCCGATGAGGAATCTTCAACCCGCGCTCAGGGATTCCATGCTGAAAATATGCTTATCATACTTGAAGAAACTCCGGGTATCCCTCTTCCCCTTATGAATGCCCTTCAGAATACCTGCACCGCGCCTAATAATATAATTGTCGCCTTCGGCAATCCCGATAGCTGTTTGGATAACCTTCACCAGTTCTGCCTTCAGCCGAAGGTTGAGCATATTAGAATAAGCGCATACGACCATCCGAATGTAGTTTTGAATAATCCCTCTTTCATCCCGGGGGCGGCCAGTATTGAAGGAATAAAAAGGATTGAAGCGCGCTTCGGCAAAAATCATCCGCTTGCCCTTTCAAGAACAAGGGGAATATCCCCCGGCCAGCAGGCACATTCGCTAATCAGGCTCGAATGGATTAAGGCCGCGCTCGAAAAATTCAGGCTGGCTTGTACCGAAGGTGAAAAGATTATTGAAGAGAATATAAGCGGTATATATGCCGTTGGCGTTGACGCCGCAAACAGCGAAGAGGGGGATAAGGCCGCAATTGCCCTGGGCAGGGGGGAATATCTTTTATCGGCTGTCGATTTCCAGTGCCCCGATTCGAACAGGCTTGGCAAAGAGGATGTTTACGCCGCAATAATTAAATACCATATTGCGCCGGATAATGTGGGGGTTGACGGAATAGGGGTCGGCGCGGGCAATGTTAACGCTCTTAAGGAAATGGGAATCAATCCGGTTAACATTAAAGGCTCGGCGGCGCAGTCACTTTTTGAGGGGGAGGTGGAGTTTTATAATCTGCGCAGCCAGATTTGGTGGCAGATGAGGGAGGATTTAAGGAACGGCATTATTGCACTGCCAAACGATGAAAAATTATTTGCCGACCTAATTGCGCCTAAGTGGTTTATTAAGAATGGCAGAATTGCCGTTGAAGGGAAAGAGGAAATTAAAAAGAGGCTGGGCTGTTCACCTAACAAAGGGGATGCAGCGGTTTACTGGAACTGGGTGCGCAGGAAAAGAAAACAGCCCGCCCTTGTTTCGGCTGAAATTTTATGACGGAGGTTAAAATGGAAAGGAAAAATGAAGTCAATTCTATTATTATTAAAGAGGGTAAGAGGAATAATCCCCTCTTCAATCTGATTGAAAAGGAAACAAGGGCTGGTAAATACGGCACGCAGGATAAGTATTCATCCGGCATAATGCCGGTTCAGCCCCCATATCCGTTCGAAAAACTTGCCGAGCTTTACGAGCTTAACTCGTACCACGCGAGGGCAATACAGCTTAAAGCGGCCCTTACATGCATGTGCGGATTTAATCTTACGGCCAACGGAACGGAGAAAGAGGAAGATGCAATGTACGGAAGCATAATGAAATGGATTGAAAACCACTCTTCCTATTCGGGTAGTGCTTTCCTTTCGTCGGTTTATAATTTCTGTCTCGACAGGGAAATATTCGGCAATGCCTTTCTTGAAATTGTAAGGAACAATGAGGGGGAGGTATCGGGGTTTTATCATATTCCCGCGCGGCATTGCAGGCTTGCCCGCGACGGAGGGGAAATTAAGCTGATACAGGAAATTGAAGGGGAGAAAACAGAGTTCGCTCCTTTCGGCAGAGGGGAAGGGAAGCAGAGCGAGTTTATAATGCTTAAAAGCTATCACCCAAAATCTGTTTTCTACGGCGTGCCCGATTATATCGCCGCAATAGCATCAATAGTGCTGGACCGCTCGGCGGTTAAATTCAACATAAAGAGATTCGACAACAATATGGTGCTTGAGCATATTATAACCGTAGTAGGTGCTTCGTTCGGGGCCGGGGCCAGAAAGGATATTAAGGATTTCTTTACGAACAACTTCTCGGGGCTCGATAACGCCGGCAAGTCCCTTTTACTTGAAGTTGACGGAAGGAACCGCAGCGATGTAAGCATTGATGTGCATAAAGTATCTTCCGAAATCAAGGAAGGCTCGTACCTCGAACTGCGCAAAGAGATAAAGGAAGAAATTATAGCCGCGCACGGCGTTCCCCCCAGGCTTGTAGGCATTGCATCCCCCGGTCAGCTTGGCGGAACTGCCGAGGTTAAGGAACAGCTCAGGATGTTCAGGGATATAGTAATTAAGCCGAGGCAGAAAGAGACAGAGTTTATATTCAACCGGTTTATACTTAGGGATGCATTCCCGAAGAATTTAAAATGGGAGCTTAAGTTCGAAACATTCGATATTAGCGATGCCGCCGAGGATGCCCGATTCTATGAAAGCATAATGAATATTCAGGATGCCGAAGGGAGGAGGGTTCTTTCTGCAGATGAGATTAGGGAGGAGCTGGGATACAAAATGCCGGGTAAATAATAAAATACGCTAACTAAACAAAAAAGGCGGCTCTTAAAGCCGCCTTTTGAAAATTACTTCTGAATATATTTTGATATATCGGCCGATTGCGTGTTGTTTAGCGCCGATTTTGAATTCTCGTTCTGCAGACCCCCGAAAATAATAAGCGACTTTCCGATAACCTGCGCGCCGGCATCCATTCTTCCTATCATATTCGAGTTTAATACCTTCAATATTTTTGAGGCTGTATCGAACATTGCTATAAAATTGGTATTGGCTTTGGAGCCTACAAGCCAAATATTCTTTCCGTCCGTTGTTACAGCGCATCCGTCAACCGAAACGGGAAGCTCTCCAACTTTATTCCATTTTTCATCTTTAATATTGTAGGCATAAATTGCTTTAACTTCCCCCGCGTCGCCTAGTCCCCCGAAAGTATAAATTACTCCGTCAACAATTGTACCGGTGGTCTGCATTTCCTCCGGCATTTCATCAAGCTCGTTCCAGTCGTCTTTGGCCGGGTCATACTCGTAAACCTTATCGGTATATCCCATCGGATTCCATCCGCCGAATACATAAATCTTGTTGTTCCATACGGCCGAACCTGCGTGCATTACAGGGTATGGAATGCTTGAAAGGGTCGTAATCTCGTTCTTGTTAAGGTCTATAACGTCAATTATGTCGGTGAATTTAATTTTGCTCCGGCGTATTGCGTAAAGAGTGCTGTTAAGTGTGAATGATTTGTCCTGCGAATATTCCCCGTTGAAAATGAATATCTTGTTAAGGGAAGGTACGTATTCCATGTTATGGTAGCGTCTGGGTACCAGCCCCTGTGCAAGGACTTTCCACGTATCGTTGGCGGGGTCGTATGCGGTAACGGTTCTAAGAAAACTGTTCCCCATATTTGTTCCTCCGCCGGATGAAAAAATGAATCTGCCGTTATTGGCGTATGCCATACCGTAGCAGTTATCGTTCATATTAAGAAAGGTTGTAAAATTGATTGTCTCCTGCGCGCTGATGATTGAAGCCGTTAAAAGAATAACGGCAATTACAGGAACTGCGAACTTCTTCATAAATCCTCTTTAATAATTATGTCAAATATTTGTGTGTAAAAATAGATAAAAGGAAATATAAAATCATCAGTATGATGCGTTATCCAACGACCGTGGCGCCGGCGGCATCCTTAACAAAATCAGGATGACATATTCGGTTTCATCTTTTACTTTAGCCTCAGGAATTGAGAAAGATAATTAAAAGGAGAAAACCTTGAGAAAATTAAAAAAGATTGATGTCGATTTTATCTCCCTTGTAGATAAAGGTGCAAACAGGAAAAAACTGATATTCAAAAGGGACGGCGGAGGCGGAATTGAAAAGATGCTTAGCATAAGCAAAATTGATGAAGAACAGAGGATAATATTCTGCATTGTCTATTCCCCCGACGAAGCCGATACGCAGGGGGATTTTGCCCCCGCGGATGTTATTAAAGATGCCGCATACAATTTTATGAAATGCGCACGCACAAATAACGTGGATAAACAGCACGATTTCGTACCCGACGAAGGCTATGTTGCAGAAAGCTGGATTGTTAAGGAGAACGACCCTGTATTCCCGAACGAGCCCGCCGGAAGCTGGGCTGTGGCCATTAAAGTGGAAAATGAGGAAACATGGAGGATGGTTAAGGAGGGGGAAATTACTGGCGTTTCACTTGCGGGGCAGGCCGCAGTTGAAGAAATAGAAAAGCAGGAAGAAGCCTTAATTGAGAAAGTTAAAAACTTGATTGCCGCCGAAACCAATGCAATGGCCGAAGCAATTAAGCTTGAAGTGATTCAGGCAATGGAAGCCGCCAAAGCCCCTATTGATGCCGCTATTGAAAAGAACGCCGGGGATAATGCCTCCCTTAAGGAAAGAATTGAATCGCTTGAAAAAATGAATTTGACCTTTGAAGAGAGGATTGCGGCATGCGAAAAAACCACTCCCCTTTCCAGACAGGTTAAAAGGGAG
>DAHYUM010000006.1 GCA_027398005.1 bacterium | reverse complement strand
TGTGTACCGGCGAAAATGGTGCGTTCATAGAGCTTTTCTTGAAGATATCCCAGAATTTCATTCTCCAGCTTTCGGGGAAAAAGATGATTCCGGCCGCCCCGTGATTAATGGCGTTTGTTATTTTATAGTTCGCGTTGGAATATTTTGAAGCTTTAGTGCCGTCGAAATAGCTCGGGTTATCGCTGTAAGGCTCGTCGGGCAGTACAATAACCACTTTACCCTTAACGTCAATGCCGGCATAGTCGTCATATTTAAAATCGGGCGCGGTAATACCGAATCCGGCAACCACAACAGGCGCCGTTGATTTCATGTATGATTCGTCGCAAACGGGCCCTGCTGTTTTAAGAAAATCGTTACCGAGTGCGAATTCCATTTTACCGCTTCCGTCTGCCGATGCGAAGAATATTTTAGAGCCGGAATCGTATGTGTTGGATGTTAATTTAATGTTCTGGAAATAAGTGCCGTTATCGCCGTAAGGCTTTATTCCGTATTTCTGCAGTTCCGAGGCAATAAACATAGCGGCAAGTTTTTCGCCTCTTGTACCGGTTTCCCTTCCTTCCAATTCGTCCGATGCCAGGAAACCAAGATTTGTTTTAACATAATTAAGGCTGGTTTTGTCATCTATTTTAATCTGCGGAAATATTGCTGATGCGGCAAGCATAATACAAACCGTCAGCATTAGTCTGGTTTTCATAGTACCTCTTTTAATTTAGCAGTTAGTAGTTATTCGTTAGAAAAAATCCTTGCGTAGGGAAGTTCCACCGCATCCAGGCATTCGCCGTTAAGAAGAAAGTTCTCTCCCCGGTTTACGAAAATGCTTCTGTTGTCAATTGAATCGAGTTCTATTACACGGTCGCTTGCCTTAAGTGAGTTTGTTTTTACCGCAATCAGATAGCGGGGATTTTGCCTTCGGGCAATTTTATAATAAAGCTCCCTGCTGCATTTAAGTTCGCATAAAAGATTGTTTGCCGACCTGCTTGCGGTGCGTATGTAATAGCCGTTCCTGTCCTTGTGTTTTCCAACTATCGAAGTATCGATTATGACAACATTCTTCAAAAGCGGAGAATAATTCCGCGTTTTAATAATTTCATCGGTAAGTGAAAATAATTTTGCCGAATGTTTCCGGCTTAGCGAGTTTAAGTTTGATGTGTAATAACGGTAGTAATCGGAAAGTGATGATATGTTGTTGATGCTGAATTCTCTCTTCTCCCCCTGGAGAAGAAATATGATTAGCAGTAATGATGTTATGGCATATATCTTTTTCATACGACACAATAATATATGAAAGAAGATAAAATAGAAAGGAGAAAATGCTTCAAATTCTTATTATTTAATGAAGCATTTCAATGGGGGCAGATAAACAGAAATTAAAATACGTGAGGCTTCTTTTCAAATTCCTCTTTCGATACTAGCCTTCTTTCGCACACTCTGTATTCGTGAATATCAAACAGCTTCTTGTGGCCGACCGCGTATTTTTCAATATCAGGAATTTTAATGTATGCGTCTTTAAAGTCGCCCGTCTTTCTGTTGCGGAATCTGTAATGAATTACAACTTCTTCAGCCATTTGTTCCCCGATTTGTTTCTACAAAAATAAGGGGATGCGTCTTAATTTTCAACAGGTTTAAGTATTCTTAACTTAAAATGGTTATTTCTGCTTTTACTATAATGAAAATTAAATCGCACCTCTTCTCCCATTATTATAAATACCTCAATTTTGTAATAAATTCGAATGAATTTATATAGGATTTAATGTGCCGTTTTGTGCGGTAATATAAATATATGATAATCGGTTTTTGCTGAAAACAATTTACACTTTCATACTAATTTATATCCGTTTTTGGCAAAGCAATAAAATGAATTGGATGAATTGCCAAACCGGAGCTTCATCCGGGTACTGTTTAAATAGCATTTATTTTTTATTAATCTTATTTTTTATCCGGCGTAAAAAATATTTTACAGGTTGCCCGGTGCCTTTTCATCAGGCGGAATGATTTCTTCATCAATGAGGGGTATATGTATAGTCTTGGTTACGATATCGGCAGCTCTTCGATAAAAGGGGCAATTATCAATATTGAAACAGGCGGGCTTGCTGCCGGCGGATTTTATCCGCAGACCGAGATGGATATTATTTCCCCTTCGCCCGGTTTTGCCGAACAGAACCCGGATACATGGTGGAATAATCTTAAGATACTAACTAAAAAACTGCTTGCCGAAAATAATATAGACCCTTCTTTAATCAAATGCATCGGCATTTCTTACCAGATGCACGGCCTTGTGCTTACCGATAAAGAAAACAATCTGCTGGGCAATTCCATTATTTGGTGCGACAGCCGCGCCGTTGATATAGGCAATAAGGCATTAAAAGATCTGGGCGAAAAATACTGTCTAGGTTCTCTACTTAATTCCCCCGGCAATTTTACCGCCTCGAAACTTAAATGGGTTAAGGATAACGAACCCGAAAAGTATAATAAAATTAATAAGATTATGCTTCCGGGGGATTATATAGCTTTTAAATTAACCGGCGAGGTTGTTACATCTGTACCCGGTTTAAGCGAAGGGATATTCTGGGATTTCAAAGAGAACCGGGTGTCATCAAAAGTAATTAAGTATTTCGGATTTAATTCTTCTCTTCTTCCCGAAATTAAGCCGGTCTTTTCGGTTCAGGGGGTTCTTACAGAGGAGAGCGCGCAGGCTTTGGGACTTATTAAAGGCATTCCTGTTTCGTACCGTGCAGGTGATCAGCCGAATAACGCATTCTCTCTCAACGTCCTTAATCCCGGCGAAACTGCCGCCACTGCGGGCACTTCGGGCGTGCTTTACAGCGTAACCGATAAATATGTGTTCGATAGCAAGTCCCGCGTTAACGGATTTGCGCATGTAAATCATTCGGCCGAAAATAAAAGAATCGGCATCCTCCTCTGTATTAATGGCACGGGTATTTTAAATTCCTGGGTACGAAAACATTTTGCGGGTAAAATATCGTACGAGGAGATAAACTCTATTGCCGGCACTTCCGAACCCGGTTCTAAAGGGATTTCAATTCTTCCTTTCGGCAACGGTGCCGAAAGAATTCTGCGCAATAAGAATATGGGCAGTCATATTCTGGGAGTCGATTTTAACAGGCATACCGATGCCGATATATTCCGCGCCGGGCAGGAGGGAATCGCGTTCTCTTTCAAATACGGATTCGAGATTATGCGCTCTATGGGTATTGATACCGGCATTATCAGGGCGAACAGCGCGAATATGTTTTTAAGCAATGTGTTTGCACAGTCCCTTGCCGATATTACCGGCGCTAAGATAGAATTATACAATTCCGACGGAGCTCAGGGGGCCGCACGGGGCGCGGCAGTGGGCGCCGGGTTCTATAAATCTTTGGCCGAAGCATTCGGCAATCTGAAAATTGTAAATGAAATTTATCCCATTGCCCCCCATAGGGAAATTATTGCCGATGCTTACGGATTATGGCTTGGCAGACTGAATAAATTCACTGAATAATTTTACCGGTTTGTTTTTTTATCCGTTGACGGCTTAAAGCCTTTATTATGTATTAATCGGCTGAACAAATCCTTTGAAATTAAGCCTGTTTAAGGCAAAATGTTGACATTATCAAAGATTATGAAGATCTTTGCAAACGTTTGCGGAGACGTGTGCCTGTGAAGCATAAAACATTATTAGATATTGCCCGCCTTGCGGGAGTTTCCCCCTCAACTGTTTCCCGCGCTTTGAGAAATCACCCCGATATTAATAAAAATACAATTAAAAAAATTAAACAGATTGCCGCCAGGAACAACTTCAGTCCCAACCCTATTGCGCAGGGACTTAAGACAAACACCACCAGCACCATAGGGGTAATAGTTCCCGAAATTACACACGATTTTTTCGCTACGGCAATAAGCGGTATTGAAGAGGTCATTTATAAATCGGGTTATACTCTTCTGCTATGCCAGTCTAACGAGTCTTCCGAAAGGGAAAGCCTCAATATCGATCTTCTTCTTAATCACCGTGTAGCGGGCATAATAGCCTCAATATCGGAAAGCACACTGAACGGAACACATTTTAAAAAAGTATTGAAACGCAAAACCCCTCTTGTATTTTTCGACCGAGTATGCACAGACATCGCGGCCGATAAGGTGATAATTGACGATGAAAAAGGGGCATTCGACGCAGTCTCCTTTTTGCTGGCAAAAGGGTATAAAAGAATTGCCCATTTAAAAGGCCCCGATAACCTGAGCAATTGCAGTCAGCGCTACAAAGGTTATGTTAAAGCGATTGGTAAAATTGGGATTAAGCCGGAAAAGAGCCTGATTATATCGGGGGGAATGAATGAAATTGACGGCTACAATTCTATGGCTAAAATATTGAAAATGAAAAAACGTCCCGATGCAATTTTTGCGGTTAACGATCCGGTGGCTATCGGCGCATTTCAGAAAATAAGGGAAGAAGGGCTGGCAATACCGCGCGATATTGCGATTGTAGGCTTTTCGAATAATATAATTACAAGTCTGATAACCCCCGGCATCACTACAATAGCACAGCCTTCTTTCGAAATGGGCAAAACAGCAGCTTCGGTACTTATTGAAAGAATTAGAAAGGGGAATAAAGGGGAAAATAAAATAATTGTTTTGGATACACAGCTCATTATAAGGGATTCGGCATAATGACTGTGCACATTAACTTAATAAGGAGTAAGATATGTTAAACAGATTGGGAATCCTGTTCTTTTTGTTTACCGCGGTATGCCTGCATGCGCAGGACGCAAAGTTTAATTTAAATGTTTCCATAAAAGGGATAAAGGAAGGGAAGGCGGTTATTTCGTTCCCATTTTCGGGGAATAAGATTGCCGATAAGGATACGGCGCTTATTAAAAAAGGAAAAATACATTTTACCGGAAAGCTGAGCGCACCGGCCCTTTGCTCGGTTTATTTACCCGAAAGTAAAATCCGCTTTGAACTGTTTGTTGAAAAGGGGAATAATAATGTTACTGCCGATGCCGCCGGGAAAACAAAGAATAACACATTGCCCGTTCTGGTTAAGGGTTCTAAAAGCAACGACGACTATCTTCTCGTTTCCTCCTATTACCGGAAACAGATTGACAGCGTTTACGAATTAAGCCGCGCCGAAAAGGATGATGCTAAAAAGAAAATTCTTTCAAAAGAACTTGAGGATTTTCAGGAAAAGAATAAAGAGAAAGTAATGGAGTTCGTTTACGCACATCCCAATTCGGCAGTATCGGCTTATTTTCTTCTTTTTAATACAAACGATTATAACAACGACTTTAAGAAAATTGAAAACCTCTTTAACCGCCTTGGCCCCGAAGCGAAAGAAAGTATTTATTATCCCAGAATAAAAGAGGATTACGATGCTATAAGCCGCATACAGCCGGGCAGTATTGCCCCCGATTTTGAACTTAAAACAGCCGATGGTAAAATTATAAAACTAAGCTCGCTAAGGGGCAGATATCTTCTGCTCGATTTCTGGGCATCGTGGTGCGTTCCATGCCGCGAATCTTTCCCGCAGATGAAGGAAATTTATAATAATTATCATGGTAAGGATTTTGAGATACTCGGCATATCGGACGATTCGAAAAGAGAAGCATGGCTTAATGCGGTTAACGGCGATAAACTCCCCTGGATTAATGTGATTGACGAATTTCCCGAAAAATATAAACCGGCAAGGGTGGGCTCTCTTTACGCGGTGCATTATATACCCTCTTCTATTCTGCTGGATAGGGAAGGGAGGATTATTGCCAAAAACCTGCACGGCGAAGAGCTGATTAAGCTTCTGGAAAAACTTTTAAATAATTAATTGCGGTAAAGAAATGTTTTTTATAAACATTTTACCGATGAATATAAATTCTGATAACAGAATAATTACAAGCATCAATTAAAGGAATTCAGCATGAAATTGAAATTATTTACGGCGGCACTAATTTTATTTGCGGCCTCTTTCACTTCAGCACAGAAATACAATTCTGTTGCCGATCCGAAAGCGGTCGTAGTTCAGGGCAACGCCCGCTTTACTATCCTTACCCCGCGCGTTATAAGAATGGAATGGAGCGAAGACGGGAAATTCGAAGACAGGGCTTCACTTACATTCGTTAACAGGAAACTTCCCGTTCCGAAGTTTACTAAATCGGAAAAAGAGGGATGGATTGAAATTGCTACGGACGAATTAAAGCTCCGCTATAAAACGGACAGCGGAATGTTCACTCCATCTAACCTGCAGGTTGAATTTAATCTGGGGAGCGAACATAAGATTTGGAAATTCGGGGACGAAAATAAGGGGAACCTTCTCGGCACAAGAAGAACCCTTGACGGCACCGACGGCGAATATTCAAATCCGAAGGACCCTTCCACTAAATTAAAGCTCGAAGAGGGAATTATTTCGCGCGACGGTTGGTATATGGTGGATGATTCACAGAAACCGTTGTTCGATAATTCCGACTGGCCCTGGGTTACAGCGCGTCCCGATAAAAAATATCAGGACCTCTATTTCTTCGGCTACGGCTACAACTACAAACAGGCAATGAAGGATTTTACCGAAACTGCCGGAAAGATTGCGCTTCCGCCTAAGTTTATATTCGGCTACTGGTATTCAAGATATTGGCCTTATACGCAGAAAGAAGTGATGGAAATTGAAAATACTTTCGAAAGCCTTAATATACCACTCGATGTTTTTGTTATTGATATGGACTGGCATCTTACCAGTGAAAAGGAATTTTTTAAGGATGGAAAGAGAATTAAAGACCAGGCCGGACAGCCTATAGGCTGGACCGGATTTACATGGGATAAAAATTATTTTCCATTTCCGCAGGACCTGCTGAACTGGAAAAAGGCAAAAGACTTAAAGATGTGCCTTAATATCCACCCCGCTTCGGGCATTCAGCCGCACGAGGAAAAATATCCCGAAATGGCTAAGGCTATGGGAATAGACCCCGCCACTAAAAAATATATTCCGTTCGATATAACCAATAAGGAATACGCCAAAAATTATTTTAAAATTATGCTTCATCCAATGGAAAAAATGGGAATTGATTTCTGGTGGCTCGACTGGCAGCAGTGGTCCACTACCACCATTCCGGGCGTTAACCCTACATTTTATTTGAACTATGTTCATTTCAGCGATATGGAAAGAAGGAACGGAGCCCGTCCATTTATTTATCACCGCTGGGGCGGCCTTGGCAATCACCGCTATCAAATCGGCTTTTCGGGCGATACTAAAATTTCCTGGGCCAGCCTCGATTATCAGCCCTACTTTACTACTACCGCAGCTAATGTGGGCTTCGGTTTCTGGGGACACGATATCGGAGGGCATCATCTCAATCAGGATAATGACCCGGAACTTCTTACAAGATGGTTCCAGTTCGGCGTGTTCAGCCCTCTGCTTAAAACTCACGCAACTCACGATCCCGGAATTAAAAGAAAAATTTGGGAATATCCGTCCGAATACTTCTTTATGATGCGCGACCTTATAGATTTCCGCTATTCTATAGTTCCTTATATCTATACAGCCGCCCGCGAATCCTACGACGACGGCATATCGCTCTGCAAACCCCTGTATTATGAATACCCCCGTAACGAAGAAGCTTATGCATTCCGCAACGAATATTTCTACGGTAACGATATGATTGTAAACCCCGTTACAAAACCGGTTGGCAAAGACAGCCTGTTTACTTATCAATCCACCTGGCTCCCCGAAGGACAATGGATTGAATGGGCTACCGGAGCAATGCTTGATGGGGGCAGGATTGTTAAAAGGGCATTTACAATTGATGAAATTCCGGTTTATGTTAAGGCCGGGGCTATAATTCCAATGCAGCCGCAAGTAAAAAATCTCGAACAAAAAGTGGATAGAACCATATTCACGGTTTTTCCGGGCAGGAGCGGCAGCGCTAAATTGTACGAGGACGAAGGAAACAATCAGGATTTTAAGAAAGGGAAATATGCTTTCATTAAAGTAGATCAGGAAAGAAAGGGGAATAAGCTTATTGTAACAGTTCATCCCGCCGAAGGGAATTACCCCGGAATGGTTAGGAACAGGTATTATGAACTTAGGCTTGTTAACTCTTTCCCCCCAGAATCGGTTAAGCTAAACGGTAAGGCATTCAAACAGGGCGCAGAATTAAAAACAGGGGAATGGGTTTATGACGGCGATAAGCTGACTGTTAAAATACTTACTCCAAAAGAAAATGTGGCCGGCAAATATGTATTCGAAATTACATTGCCCGCCTCCGATGAAAACCTGCTCAACGCCAAAGCGGGTGAATTTAAAAGGCTCTATTCGTTCGTAAAATTCCTTGCAGGCGTTAAAGCCTTCTGGGACCAGTCCAACTGGAACGACGGCGATACTAACAGCGGTATTATCATCAAATCCTCGCAAACCGGATTGTTCCTTTCGCGCGAGCCTAAAGAAGCCGCTAAAATTCTTACGCAGTTCAACTCGGATAGAAAAGTTATTCTTGATATGATTAACCGCGTTCAGAAAGATAAACCTATGTTCAGGCCTTATTATGAATTACTTATTAATAATTAATATAGATAAAGAGGAATCAAAATGAGGAAAATCATTCATCTGTCAGTTTTACTTTTCTTCGTTTCGCTGTGCGCTTTAAAAGCACAGAGCGGCGATATTAAATTCCCCGTTTCCTGGAAATTCATTCAGGGGGATAATCTCGATTATGCTAAACCCGGATTCGACGACTCGGCCTGGAAATTAATCGGCGTGAATAAGATTTGGGAGGAACAGGGGTACGACCCATACGACGGTTATGCCTGGTACCGAGTTAAAATTTTTATCCCCTCTTCCCTTAAGAATAATGCTTACTTAAAGGACAGTCTTAAAATCTTTTTGGGGAAAATTAATAACTTCGACCAGACATTTCTTAACGGAACGCTTATTGGCATAAACGGTAAAAACGTTAAGGCCGGCACCTTTCCGAATAAGGAATTTATTAATGCCCCTACTAATTTATGGGATTATAACAGGCGCTATACAATCGGCGCCGATAACCCGGCTATTATGTGGGATAAGGAAAATGTTATTGCCGTTAGGGTTTACGATGAAGGTGGCCAGGGGGGCATTTATACCGGCAACCAGTACGTGGGAATGGCTAATGTAAGCGAATATATCTCCCTCGATATTGCCAAATTCCCTTTCGAGTATAAAAAGAATTCCATTAAAAAGAATTTCAGCATCCGGAATACCTACGATAAAAGTACACTTAAGGGACTGTTTTCGGTTAAAGCCGAAAATAAACTGACCGGTAAAGTAACTTACAACAAACAGATGCACGTGGTTCTTAAACCGGGGCAGAAAATAAATTCTTCGGTGGAAATTAAAAATCAGGACCAGGCTAACTACGTCGATTATACATTTAAATTCGACGGCGTTAATGAAACTATGTCCTTACGCGAAGAGACCCCATACATCCTTACCCCTAAACCATCGGCAAAACCGAGAATTAATGGGGCTAAAGTTTACGGCGAAAGAGCCGGCAAACCATTCCTTTATAAAATTGCCGCTACTGGAAACGAACCCCTTAACTATGAAGCTGTAAATCTCCCCGCGGGTCTTACTGTTGACCCGAAGAAGGGAATCATCTCCGGTTCCGTTAAAGATGAAGGGGAATATAACGTTACCCTTATTGTTAAAAACAAGCTCGGCTCCGCAAAGGAAAATATCAAATTTGTAATTGGCACTCTTCTTGCCCTTACTCCTCCTATGGGATGGAACAGCTGGAACTGCTGGGGCTTACTGTTGACCAGGATAAAGTTGTGGCTTCGGCTAAAGTGTACGCACAAAAGGGACTTGCAAGGCATGGTTGGACATATATTAATATAGATGACGGATGGGAAATTCCGGGCAAATCAACTGCGCCTAAAAGAGACGCACAGGGAAATATAATTGTAAATGAGAAATTCCCTAATATGAAAGCATTGGGGGACAGCATTCACGCCCTCGGACTTAAATTCGGCATTTATTCTTCCCCCGGACCTTTAACATGCGGCGGCTATACTGCTTCGTATCAGCACGAACTTCAGGACGCGCAGTCGTATGCCAAATGGGGCGTGGATTATCTTAAATACGACTGGTGTTCTTACGACGGAATTGCAAAAGATACAACACGCGCATAAAGGATTAAGCCTTACACGGTTATGCAGGACGCATTAAAGAAAATTGACAGGGATATTGTTTACAGTTTATGCCAATACGGAATGAGCAAAGTTTGTGAATGGGGCGCATCGGTTGACGGCAATTTATGGCGCACAACCGGCGATATTACCGATACATGGGAAAGCATGAGCGGAATTGGATTCTCGCAGATTGAAAACGCACCTTTTGCAAAACCGGGGCACTGGAACGACCCCGATATGCTTGTTGTTGGATGGGTTGGTTGGGGGCCCAGCCTGCACCCTACTAGACTTACACCCGATGAACAATACACTCATATAACACTTTGGTCTCTGCTTTCTGCTCCTTTATTAATAGGATGCGATTTAACCAGACTGGATGATTTTACCCTTAATCTTTTAACCAACGATGAAGTGCTTGCTCTCGATCAGGATCCGCTGGGCAGCCAGGCCGTGCCTGTAATTAAGAAGGGAGACATTCAGGTGTGGAAGAAAAAACTTGCCGACGGAACATTCGCATTCGGAATCTTCAACCTGGGCAAAAACAGCGAATCGTTTACGCTTAATTTCGGCGATGCGGGAATTAATGATAATGTTAAACTGCGCGACCTGTGGCGGCAAAAGAATCTCGGCTCGTTTAAAAATGAATTTAAAGCGATGATTCCTTCGCACGGCGTTGTTTTAATTAAGACCAATTAGTTTGAATGATAAATTTTAAAGAGGAAATTATGAAATTGAAATTGACATTAATTGCTCTTCTGCTGTGCGGCTCCATTTTCGCACAGCAGGCGGGCCAGTTCCGCCCCCCTTCGGTTCCCCTTGTTACTCACGATCCCTATTTCAGCATCTGGTCCCCTTCGAATAATTTATGGGACCGCGAAACGGTTCACTGGACCGGAACAAACCATCCGATGCACTGCATAATTAGAATTGACGGCAATGCCTACAGGATTATGGGAAGCAGTCCCAGCTACCTTAAGCCTCTTACTCAGGTATCGCTTAAAGTGCTTCCTACAAGCTCAATATATGAATTTAGAAATGAAATGGTTTCGCTGAAGCTTTCGTTCATTTCCCCTCTCCTTCCTTCCGACCTCGATATCATGTCTAGGCCGGTTACCTATGTTGAATGGGACGTGAAATCGAATGACGGCCGGAAACACGATGTTCAGCTCTATTTCGATGTAAGCAGCGAAATTGCAGTTAACACAACCGACCAGCAGATAGTATGGGATTATCCTTCTGTTGCCGGATTGAATGTAATGCGCGTTGGAACCCGGAGCCAGCAGATATTGGGCAAGAGCGGCGATAACCTGCGCATCGACTGGGGATATGCTTATCTTGCGGCTCCTTCCAAAGAAGGGATTGTTTCGGCGGTGGACGCAAAAGATGCGCTTCAGAATGAATTTATTAAAAGCGGTAAAATCACCCGTCCGAACGATGCCCCGCAGCCGCGCAAAGTTAACGACCGGTTTTTCGCAATGTCTTATTCAATGGATTTGGGTAAGGTAGGCAGCAAAAGCGAAGCCCGTACGGTAATGGTAGGATACGACGATATTTACAGCATCCGTTATTTCGATACCGATTTGCGTCCATGGTGGCGCAGAAACGGAATGGATATGGAACAGCTCCTTGTTAAAGCATCGGATGAATACCCAAAGATTAAAAGCGAATGCGAAAAATTCGATTCCGGATTAATGAAAGATTTAACCGCGGCGGGGGGAAGTGAATATGCCCAAATGTGCGCCCTTGCTTACAGGCAGAGCCTTGCCGCGCATAAGCTTGCCGCCGATGCCAACGGCAAACCCCTTATATTCGCAAAGGAAAATTTCAGCAATGGATGTATTGCTACGGTTGATGTTATTTATCCCGCAAGCCCGTTATTCTTTTTATTCAGTCCCGCCCTTACAAAAGCAATGCTTAAACCTCTTCTCGATTATTCCGCTTCGCCGAAATGGAAATTCGCATTCGCGCCTCACGATTTGGGCACCTATCCTTATGCTACGGGACAGGTTTACGGCGGCGGCGAGGAAACCGAGGAAGACCAGATGCCCGTTGAAGAAACAGGCAATATGGTTATTATGATGGCCGCCCTTGCAAAGGTTGAAGGCAATGCCGGTTTTGCAAAAGATAACTGGAGCGTGCTTGAAAAATGGGCCGGGTATCTTTTATCGAAAGGGTTCGACCCGGAAAACCAGCTTTGCACCGATGACTTTGCAGGACACCTTGCGCATAACATTAATCTTTCGGCTAAAGCTATTGTGGCTATCGGTTCCTATTCTATGCTGTGCGATATGCTCGGGATGAAAGATAAAGCAAAAGAATTCCGCTCTAAAGCAGAAGCTATGGTTAAGGAGTGGATTAAACAGGCCGCCGACGGAGACCATACCAAACTGGCGTTTGACCGCCCCGGCACCTGGAGCCAGAAATATAATATCATATGGGATAAAGTTCTCGGGCTTAATCTTTTCCCTAAGAGCGTAATAGATAAGGAAATTTCTTTCTACAAGAAACAGCAGGCGCAATTCGGTCTGCCTTTGGACAGCCGCCAGCGATATACCAAAAACGACTGGATTACATGGACCGCCTCGCTGGCTTATAATATGAATGATTTTAAGGCATTATTTAATCCCGTTTACAAATTTGCCGATAGGACACCGAACCGCGTTCCGCTATCGGACTGGTATATAACCGATAACGCATATCAGGTTGGTTTCCAGGCACGCTCGGTTGTAGGCGGCTTCTTCATGAAAATGCTTACTGAAAAGAATCTTTGGAAAAAATGGTCCGCTAAAGGAACCGACGTTACAGGGGAATGGGCTCCCTTAAAATTTCTCAAGTTCGGAAAGACTATTCTTCCGACTGCCAGAGAAGAGAAGATTGATTGGACCTATACAACCGTTAAGCCTGCCGATGGCTGGATGAACACCGAATTCAACGATTCGGACTGGGATAAAGGGCCTGCCGGTTTCGGACCCAAAGGGTATTTCAACACAAATACCGAATGGCTTACAACCGATATATATATACGCAATACATTCAACTGCATTAACCCTTCGGATAAAGGGCTTGCGCTTATTGTTAACTGGAATGACGATGCGGAAATTTATTTGAACGGGAAATTGTTGGGCAGTTACTCGGGCGCGTGTTCAAACTATACTACGCTCAAACTGGGCGGTACGGCAAAGCAGTTTCTTAGAAAGGGGAACAATGTAATTGCAATTCACTGCAAATGGACCGACGGGAACCGCTATATAGACGCGGGACTGAAAGAATACGATTTAAATTAATTAGACACTTTATTTATTATGCCTAAAGGAATAACTAACAGAGGTTGAAAATATGAAATTTAAAATCATAATTGCTTTGCTTCTAATTGCTTCTCCGGTCTTCTGCCAGAAAAAGGATTCGGGCAATGCAGATGAAAAAAAGATTGACGCAATAATAAGCAAAATGACGCTTCGGGAAAAAGCCGAAATGATTGGCGGATATCAGGGGTTTGATATCAGGCCTCTCAAGAGGCTCGGTATTCCTCTTGTACGTATGGCCGACGGCCCCGCCGGCGTGCGTAATTACGGCCCTTCAACTGCTTACCCCGCGGCTATATTAATTACTTCGTCATTCGATACCGACCTGATGAAAAAAGTGGGCGTATCGGTCGGCAAAGAGGCAAAGGGAAAAGATGTGCAGATTATGCTTGCGCCTGCAATGAACATTTACAGGGCCCCCATGTGCGGAAGGAATTTTGAGTATCTCGGCGAGGATCCTTTTCTCGCGGGTAAAATTGCTTCGGCTTACATTCAGGGGGTGCAGAGCCAGGATGTTATGGCTACCGCAAAACATTTCGCCGCAAACAACCAGGAATATGACAGGCACAGGGTTGACAGCGAAGTTGACGAACGCACTCTGAATGAAATTTATTTCCCCGCTTTCAAGGCTTCAGTTCAGGAGGGGAAAGTCGCATCGGTAATGAATTCCTACAATCCGGTTAACGGTATTCACGCTTCGGAAAACGATTATCTTCTCAACCAGGTACTCAAAAAAATGTGGGGATTCAAAGGATTTGTCATGTCGGACTGGGGTTCTACATACGACGGCATTAACGCCGCAAACCACGGCCTCGACCTTGAAATGCCTTCGGGAAAATTTATGAATCCTGAACTGATTACCGAATCGGTTCAAAACGGGAAGATAAAAGAAGATGTGCTGAACGATAAAATAAGAAGAATTTTAAGAATGTATTTCCGTTTCGGATTTATGGATTCGACTAAGATACACCAGAAATATACCCCCGACCTTGAAGCCGCGAACAATATCGCTATTGAAGCCGCCCGCGGCGGTATTGTTCTGCTTAAAAACAGCAGGCACATTCTTCCCCTTAATATGAAGAAGCTAAAGAGAATAGCAGTAATAGGCCCCAACGGCGACCCCGTTAACGCAGGGGGAGGGGGCAGCGGTTACGTTAATCCTTTAAACCCCGTTTCTTATTTCGAAGCGGTTAAACAGATTGCCGGATGCGAGGTTAATTTCGCACCGGGTGTAATTCAGAAAATATCCCCCGCATTCTTCAGGAATACGGTTTTTGAAGGAGACGGGGCTAAAGGGGAATTTTATAAGAACAAAAACCTTGAAGGGATGCCCGCGTTGACGCGCAGTTTCAAATCGATAAATCTTTCCTTTGCGCGTCCCCTTGCAGATGGATTTGAAAACCAGAATTTCTCGGCACGCTTTACGGGTAAGATAAAACCGGAAAAGGATGGCAAATACAGAATAGCAGTAAGCGGCGATGACGGATTTAGGCTCTTTATTGACGGAGTAAAAGTTATTGATAAATGGGAAGACCATGCCGAACTTACCGATGTTTACCAGACCACTCTTAATGCGGGGCAGGAATATAACATAGTGCTTGAATATTACCAGGCAGGGGGGGACGCATCAATCCGTTTTGGATACGGGCCTCTTACCGACGGGGATCCGCTTGATGAAGCAGTTAAACTTGCAAAAAATTCCGATGCTGTAATTCTTTGTATCGGTTTCAATCACGAGACTGAAGGGGAAGGGTTCGACCGTCCTTTCTCTCTCCCGAAAGAACAGGTTGAACTGCTTGATGCTGTAGCTAAGGTAAATAAGAACACAATAGTAGTGCTCAACGCCGGGGGGAATGCCGGTATTGCGGAATGGATTGATAAAGTACCCGCTCTCATTCACTCATGGTATCCGGGGCAGTCGGGTGCTGTAGCCCTTGCCGAAATTATTGCCGGCAAAACAAATCCTTCAGGCAAACTGCCCGTAACCTTCGAGAAGAAATGGGAGGATAATCCCGTTTACAACAGCTATTACGATGATGACAAAGATTTGAAGGTCACTTACAAGGAGGGCATTTTTGTAGGGTACCGCGGATACGAAAAAAATAATGTTGAGCCTCTCTTCCCATTCGGGTACGGCCTCTCATACACCACATTTTCTTACAGCAATATAAAGCTCAGTTCATCCAAAATTAAACCGGGGCAGAAACTGACAGTTACTGTTGATGTTAAGAACACCGGCAAAATGGCGGGCAAGGAAATTGTAGAGCTTTACCTGCACGATGTTGAAGCAAGCCTGCCCCGCCCTTACAAGGAGCTGAAAGGATTTGCGAAAGTATATCTTAAACCGGGGGAGACCAGGCAGGTTAAAATTAACATAGGCAAAGATGAGCTCTCTTTCTACAATCCGGCTGTTCATAACTGGGTTGCCGAGCCGGGCGCATTTGAAGTGCTTATCGGCAGCAGTTCCAAAGACATTAAACTGAAAAAAACATTTACTCTTGAATAAAATTAATTCAGAGGGAGAAAATGAAAACTAACATTAAAATGATTTTTTTATTCCTTATCCTCTTTGTATCGCTTCATGCGCAGGATAAGCCGAAATACCTCGATACAAAATATTCATTCGAAGAGAGGGCGGCAGACCTTGTAGGCAGAATGACCCTCGAAGAGAAAGTAAGCCAGATGGTTTATACAGCCAAAGCTATTCCGCGCCTCGGCATTCCGGAATACAACTGGTGGAACGAGGCATTGCACGGCGTTGCACGCAACGGCCTTGCTACTGTCTTTCCGCAGGCTATTGGATTGGGCGCTACATGGAACCGGGATCTTATCTACTATGTTGCCAATACAATTTCGGATGAAGCGCGCGCTAAATATAACGACGCAATTAAACATAACAAGCATGGTATTTATCAGGGACTTACATTCTGGTCCCCTAATATTAATATATTCCGCGATCCGAGATGGGGGCGCGGACAGGAGACCTACGGAGAAGACCCCTACCTTACGGGGCAGATTGGAATGCAGTTCGTAAAAGGAATGCAGGGAAACGATCCGAAATACCTTAAGGTTATTGCTACCGCCAAGCATTTTGCAGTGCACAGCGGTCCCGAACCCGACAGGCATGTATTCAACGCCAATGTAAGCGAATATGATTTGAGGGAAACATACCTGCCGGCATTTAAGACTTTAGTTCAGGATGCGGGGGTTTATTCGGTAATGTGCGCTTACAACCGTTTCCGCGATTACGCCTGCTGCGGAAGCAACGAGCTTTTACAGCAGGTCCTGCGCAACGAATGGAATTTTAAAGGATATGTTGTAACGGACTGCTGGGCTGTAGCCGATATTTACCAGACCCATAAAATAGTGCCTACAAAAGAGGAAGCCTCGGCTATGGCGGTTAAAGCCGGCTCCGACCTTGAATGCGGCAACTCTTTCCCCTCCCTTGTAAGCGCAGTTAAACAGGGGCTTATAACAGAGAAAGAGCTGGACCTTCCCTTGAAGAGGCTTTTTACCGCAAGAATGAAATTAGGGCAGTTCGATCCCGAAGGGATGGTGCCATTTAACAAATACGGTTTATCCAGGCTCGATTCGAAAGAGAACAAACAGATGGCGCTCAAAGCCGCAAGGGAATCGATTGTGCTTCTTAAAAATGCGGGCAATACTCTTCCCCTTAAGAAAAGCATTAAGAACATTGCCGTAATTGGCCCGAATGCCAACGATATTGAAATTCTCTACGGCAATTACAACGGTTATGCTTCGCATCCGGTTACTCCTCTGCAGGGTTTAAAAAACAAACTGCCCAGGGCTCAAATTGTTTATGAAAGAGGATGCGACCTTGCGGATGGAATCCCCGCTTTTGAGACTGTAGGGGAAACGGCAATTTTCACTTCGCCCGACCTTAAGAAACACGGATTCAATGCCGAGTATTTCGATAATAAGGATTTCAAAGGGGAGCCGGCGCTTAAGAGAATTGACAGGCAGATTGATTTTAACTGGTGGACTAAATCGCCCGTTAAAAACAATGCCGGTGGCGTTTTTGCGGCTCGTTGGAGCGGTTATATAGTACCCGGAAAATCGGGGCGCTATGCAATCGGCGGATACGGCCTTGACGGATTTAAAATTTATTTTGAAGATTCGCTGCTGGTTAAATTCTTCAGCGAACATGAAGCTTCGAAAGCATACAAATTTGTTGACCTGGAAAAAGGAAAACCTTACAAGGTAAAAATAGAATACACCGGTTCAATGCGCAGTTCGTTCATGCAGTTTGTTTGGGCTCCGCCTGCCGAAGGGCTTGAAGAACGCGCACTTGCCGCAGTTAAGAATGCCGACGCCGTTGTGATGTTTATGGGGCTTTCGCCCCGCCTTGAAGGGGAGGAAATGAATGTTAAGGTTAAAGGTTTTGCCGGGGGCGACCGCACTTCGCTTGACCTGCCCGATACGCAGGAAAACCTTATTAAAAAAATTGCGGCGGCAGGCAAACCCGTTGTGCTTGTGCTTTTAAATGGAAGCGCGCTTTCAATCAACTGGGCAAACGATAATATACCCGCCATTGTTGAAGCATGGTACCCGGGGCAGGCCGCAGGCGATGCTATTGCCGATGTTCTGTTGGGCGATTATAACCCGAGCGGTAAACTTCCGGTTACTTTCTATAAATCAATTTCGCAGGTGCCCGCTTTTACCGATTACGGAATGAAGGAAAGAACATACCGTTACTTTACCGGCGATGTGCTTTATCCCTTCGGATACGGATTGAGCTACACAAATTTCGAATTCGGCAATGCCCGCCTCGAAAAGGATAAAATAAAAGAGGGGGAACCGGTTTGGCTTTATGTGGATGTAGCCAATAAGGGTAAAGTTAAAGGAAGCGAAGTGGTACAGCTTTATGTTAAAGGAAAAGGGACGGCTGAAAACGACGCCGTTAAGAGCTTAAAGGGATTTGAAAAAATTACTTTAAATCCGAACCAGACAATGACAGTAAAATTCCGCATTACCCCCGAGATGCTTTCTATTTATAAGGATAAGGAGGGTTTTACGGTTGAAAAGCGTGTATATGAATTAATGACCGGCTCTTCTTCGGCGGATAAAGATTTAAAAACAGTTAAATTAACAGTTGAATAATTATATTTATTTAAAGCCGGGCTTTAATGCCCGGCTCTTGATATGCCGTACAATCAATTAATAATAAATACCGAGGGAATAAAATGAAAAAAGCATTACTCCTGTTTTTGTTCCTCATTGCCGTTACGGTAAACGCGCAGAAGTACGACCTTGCAAAAGTGCCCGTGCTTTATACAATAGGCTATGCGCACCTCGATACCGAATGGCGGTGGGATTATCAGACTACTATTAATGAATATATCTGGAATACTATGGCCGATAATTTCAGGCTGTTCGAAAAATATCCCGATTATATTTTCAATTTCAGCGGCGCCGACCGCTACATGATGATGAAAGAATATTACCCTGCCGAATTTGAAAAGGTTAAGAAGTATATTGCAAAGGGGAACTGGTTTCCGGCGGGCTCTTCAATGGAAGAGAACGACGTTCTTGCCCCTTCGTTCGAATCGATGATTAGGCAGATTCTATTGGGCAGCGATTATTTCAGAAAAGAATTCGGCGTTACAAGCAACGAATTCATTCTGCCCGATTGTTTCGGGTATCTCGAATCTCTTCCTTCTATTCTGGCACACTGCGGCATAAAAGGTTTTTCAACACAGAAACTTACATGGGGCTCATCGGTTGGCATTCCCTTCAGCGTTGGTAAATGGGTTGGTGTAGACGGGCAATCCGTTGTTGCGGCTTTAAACCCGGGCAGTTATACTACCAGAGTAAGAGCCGATTTGAATAATTCCGAGTGGATGAAAAGAGTAACGGATGCATTGAATAAATACGGCGTAGGGGCCGAATATATGTATTTCGGAACCGGAGACGTCGGTGGCGCGCCCGCAGAGGAATCGGTTATGTGGGTGGATAAGAGCATTAAGGATGAAGGAAAGGTAAAAATATTATTCTCTACCACGGCCGAAATGTTTGACGATATTACCCCGGCGCTTAAAGATAAACTGCCGGTTTATAAAGGCGAATTCCTTTTGACGAACCACTCCGCCGGTTCAATTACCTCGGCTGGATTTATGAAAAGGATGAATAGGAAGAACGAACTTCTTGCATACAAAGCCGAAGCCTCTTCGGTTATGGGAGAATGGCTTGGGGGCGAAAATTATAACCGCGCAAAGATGAACGAAGCATGGCGCCTCGTTCTCGGTTCGCAGTTCCACGATATTCTGCCCGGCACAAGCATCCCCCGCGCATACGATTTTGCATGGAACGACGAGCTTATTGCCGCCAACCAGTTCGGCTCTATATTCGCGGACGCATCGGGCGCGGTTGTTAGGGGAATGAATACCGAAGTTAAAGGAATGCCTGTTGTGGTGTTCAACCCTCTTTCATTCGAAAGGGAAGACTGCGTTGAAGCATCGGTACTGTTCGATAAAGCTCCGGAATATGTAAAAGTTTACAATGCCGAAAACGACGAAGTGCCTTCGCAGATTGTTAAAACGGAGGGGAATAAGGTAACGGTTGTATTCCTTGCAAAGACCCCTTCGGTTAGCTACACTACATTCGACGTCCGCCCTTCGGATAAACCATCAAAAATGTCAACCGGATTGAAGATTACACAATCCTCTCTTGAAAACGGAAAATATCTTGTTAAGGTTGGCAGCGACGGCAACATTACAAGCATTTACGATAAGCAGGCCAAAAAAGAACTTCTTTCGGCTCCTGTTAAACTGGCGTTCCAATATGAAAGGCCGCAGGATTATCCGGCATGGAACATGGACTGGGCCGACAGGAAAAACCCTCCAACCGGATATGTTGAAGGTCCCGCTAAAATTAAAATTGTTGAAAACGGTCCGGCGCGTATTGCTCTTGAAGTTGAAAGGGAAGCGCGCAATTCAAAATTTGTTGAACAGGTGCGCCTTAATGCCGGCGGTGCCTGCGATAGAGTTGAATTCAACACGCAGATTGACTGGGCTACCAAGGAAACATCATTAAAAGCCACATTCCCCCTTACGGTTAAGAATTACAACGCTACTTATAACCTTGGCGTAGGCACAATTGAAAGAGGCACGAACGATTCGCTTAAATTCGAAGTGCCGGCACATCAATGGTTCGACCTTACCGATAAGAGCGGCAGTTACGGCGTTTCGGTTATTGACGACTGCAAGTACGGCTCGGATAAACCGGACGACAGCACCGTGCGCTTAACGCTCCTTTACACTCCGGGCACAAGAGGAGGATACTCCGACCAGGCTGTTCAGGAGTTCGGGCATCACGAAATGCTTTACGCATTATACGGACATAAAGGGGACTGGCGTAAAGGGAATTCGAACGCGCAGGCTTTAAGGGTTAACCAGCCTCTTGTAGCGTTCCAGGCGGCTAAGCACGATGGAAAGCTCGGCAGGGAATTCTCGTTCGTTAAAATTAATAATAACGATGTTGTTTTAACCGCTTTAAAGAAAGCCGAAAACGGCGATAACATTATTGCCCGCTTTGTTGAAACCACGGGAAAACAGGTTAACGGCGTTAAAGTTTCCTTCGCCGGCGAAATTGCATCGGCAAAGGAAGTTAACGGCCAGGAACTCGATTTGGGAACCGCTAATGTAAGGGGCGGAAAACTTGAATTTGACGCCGAGCCCTACAGGCTTAAGACTTTTTCTCTTACACTTAATCCATCGGATGTGAAACTTGCGCCGGTTAAGAACGCTTTTGTTGAACTGCCTTATAACGCCGACGTTATAAGCTACGACGCGCATAAAGCGGACGGCGATATGGGGGAAAACGGAAAAACTTACCCGGCCGAACTTCTGCCTGATGTTATTACCGCAGACGACGTTCAGTTTAAATTGGGCCCCAAGGCAGACGGAATGAACAACGCCGTTGCATGCGCAGGGCAGACAATTAAAATACCAGCCGGATATAATAAGCTTTATATTCTTGCCGCTTCATCCGACAGACTTAACAACGCCACTTTTAAGGTTAACGGAAAGGAAATCAGCATCCCCGTTCAATACTGGTCGGGCTTTATTGGGCAGTGGGACCGCCGCAACTGGAAAAACGCCACACCCGAAGAAACCAACTTCGACAGGCCCGATGTGGTTTATACAGGCCTTACCCCCGGATACCTTAAGAAGGATGATATAGGATACTTTACAACTCACCGCCATTTTAGGGATGGCGAAAACGAGCCTTATATTTACGGCTATATGTTCAAGTATAAAATTGACCTTCCGGAAAACGCGACGGAAATTACACTCCCCGATAACGGCAGAATAAGGATTTTTGCCCTTACCGCCGCATTGAACGATAACGACAATACAGTTCCGGCGCAGAACCTTTCGGATGATATTGTTAGAAACAATATCAACTTTACCCGCTTTGAGGCAAGCGCACAGCCTATTGTTGTTCCACAGAAGGCATATATTGGCAATACCCCCGAAACGGTTGTAATAAGCGCCGGCCTGAACGCCATAATTTATTATACTACCAACGGCTCTACCCCTACCACCTCCTCCAAACTTTATACCGGGCCTTTTACAATTAATGAAAGCTGTATGATTAATGCTGTTGCGCTTGAAGAGGGTAAGATTTTAAGTGCCGTTGGAACAGGGCTTTACAGCAAATCGCTGCCCGTTGTTTCTATAAGCTATAATACAATGCCCGCGCAGAGATGGGGCGATTGGGAAAATATGCTTATAGATATGGTTAAAGCCTCGCCCGAAAGGGGGAACAGGGGGTGGCAGAGCTTTAACAAGGATAATATGGATGTTGCGCTTGACCTTGGGCAAATAAGGAACGTTGCAAAGGTTGACGTTGACTTTCTTATTAACCAGGGGAGAAGAATACTTCCCCCCGTTTCGGTGCAGGTAATGGTTTCGGACGATAATAAAAACTTTACCAATGCCGCCGAACAGAAGAATGAAATAAAACAGGATGAAACGGCGGGGGTTAAGCATTTTAACCTTACCGTTAACAAACAGGCGCGCTATATAAGGGTGTTTGCGGTTAATACGGGCACTTTGCCCGCTTGGCACCGCAACGCCGGCACAAACGCCGTTATTGCCGCAGATGAAATTGTGGTTAAATAAATAAACCGCTATTAAAAGAGGCGCTTCAGGCGCCTCTTTTTATTTTAAATCGATTTTTTATCCCCAATAAAAAAGCCCTCACTAAGAGGGCTTAATAATAAACTGGAAAGCAGAAAGCATTTTATTTAAGCGTGCCCATAGCCTTTTGCAAGCGCACATTAGCCACCTGATAATCGTACAAGGCCTGCACAAAAGAAATCTGCGCGTTAAGCATTGTAATCCTGCCGTCGGTAATTTCAATAGGACTGCCTACTTCCTCTTTATACCTTGCTTCAGCCAGCCTTAAAGTTTCCTTAGCCTGTTCAAGCAGTGAGCGTGTGGCGTCAATTTTAGCAAGCGCAAGCTGAACATTTGCATACTGCTGTTGAATATCGAGGTTGATAGTTTGTGTTATATTATCCAGAGTAGCCTCGGCATTTTTATAATTAGCGCGCGCAAGGTCTATGCCCGCCTGCAGAGAGAAGCCCTGAAAAACCGGAAGCGATAAGGTAACCCCGAGGTTCCACGAATTAAGGAAATTCTGCTTAAGCGAAAAAGTTCTCCAGTTATATCCGCCTGTTAAGCTTATAGTAGGCAGGTTGGCGGTCCATGCCGAAGTAAGGAACGATTTATTGGCGTCCATTCTAAGTTTAGCGCCAATAAATTCGGGTCTGTTATTCCTGGCTTCATCAAGAGCGCTTTGAAGGCTTACGGTATCTTTTGTAATCTCGAGGTTATCCTTAAGAATAAAGCCGGGCTGAAGCTTAACGTTAAGAACGTTCTCCAGCTGTAGGCGGCTTACCGTAAGGTTATTCTCTGAATTGATAAGTGTAACGCGCGCGTTGGCCTCGTCGGTTTTAGCCTTAAGCACGTCGAACTGCGGTTTTTTGCCTACATCGTAAAAGCTCTGCGCCTGTTTAAGGTGTTCCTGCGCCTGCCTTAGCGATTCTATGCTTACCCCCTTAATTCTGACCGCCTGCAGGTAATTGAAATAGGCAATGTATGTATTAAGTATTAGGTTCTGCCTGGAAGAGATTAGGTCCTGCATGGAAGCGTCTTTAAGGTCGCTTGTAGCCGAAAGGCGTGAATAGGATTTGCCGAAATCGAACAGCATCTGTTGAAGCTGGAAACCGTATGAATAATTTTCGTAAGTAGCTTCCCTGGCCGTGGGCCCTACAAAGAAACTGCCCCCGTTGCGGTTCCAGCTGGTATTAAAGGCCACTTGCGGAAGCAGTGTAGAGCGTGTTCCGGTAAGGTTGGCAGCGGAAGCGTCGTAATTGCTTTCGGCAATTTTAATCATGGGATTGTTCTTTAAGGCAATATCAATGCATTTATCAACCGTAAGGGTATCGGTCTGCGCGAACGATACCCCCGCAAGTGCAAGCAGTAAAGTGAATGATATAATATATTTACGCATTTTCAATTTCATCCTGAAATTTATTTTTTCTTTTGCTGAATCTTTCTTCGAAGATGGTATAAAGAGTAGGCACGAAGAGAAGTGTAAGTACAGTAGAAACTGTAAGTCCGCCAATAACCGCAATAGCCAGAGGGGCCTGCGATTTTTCTCCCCCCATACCCATTGCAAGGGGAATAAGCCCCAGCACAGTAGCGAGTGTGGTCATAAGAATAGGCCTTAACCTTGTTCTTCCCCCTCTAATAACGGCATCGTGCAGGCTCATGCCCGCCTTGCGGAGCTTATTGGTATAATCCACTAGAAGAATGCCGTTGGAAACCACAATGCCTATCATAACAATTACCCCTTCGAAAGAAGTAACCGATAATGTGGTATCGGTAAGGAAGAGTGCCCAGACAACTCCAATCATACCCAATGGAACGGTGAACATAATAATGAAAGGATCGATAAGTGACTGGAACTGCGAAGCCATAACCATATATACGAGGATGATGGCGAGCCCAAGCGCCAGAGCCAGATCGCCGAAAGTTTTCTGCTGCTGTTCAACGTTGCCGCTAACCTGCACATTAAATCCGGATGGAATATGCACGCCGGCCATCTTCTCGTTAATTTCCTTGGAAATGCTTCCGAGGTCGCGTCCCGTATTGTTTGCCGTAACCTCAACAATCCTTTCCTGGTATTTCCTGTCTATTTGTATTGGGGCTTTGACTATGCTTACATTAATAAGGTTCGAAAGTTTAATAAGCTGACCCTGCGAATTGGCGACGCTTAAGTTTTTAATGTCGTCAATTTTATCGCGGTAATCTTCCCCCATTCTAACAAGGATATTATACTGGTTTCCGGTTGCGGGGTCGGTAAATACCGAAGCGACGGTGCCGGAAATAGCGGTGGTAATGGTATTAGAGATTTGCGAAACGCTAACGCCGAGCGAGCCCGCTTTTTCGCGGTTGATTGAGATGCTCAATTCGGGCAGGTTAAGTTCGCGTGTAATCTGCACATCGGTAGCGCCCGGAGTCGATTTAACAATATCGTATATCTCCTGTGTAAGTTTGTTCGCGGTATCAAAATCCTGTCCGCTTACAATAATATCTATAGGGGCCGAGGAGCCGAAGTTGAGAAGGAATTTAAGGAAGCCCCCGGTATTGATGAACACCTGCGCCCCCGGAAGGTTAGAAAGTTTAGGGCGGAGCGATTTAACGATATCGAACACGGTTCTGTTCCTTTCGGCAGGGTCGGTAAGCGAGACGGAAATGCTAGCCGCGTGTCCCCCCGAGTTGCCTCCGAAGGGGCTTCCCCCTTTAGCCGAAGGGACGCCGATATCGGAAATGACCGTCTTGGCTTCGGGGACGTTGTTTTTAATTATGCCTTCAATTTTCTCTACAAGTTTTTCGGTTTCTTCAATGCGTGTGCCGACGGGCAGTTTTGCAGTAACCGTAAACTGGCTTTCATCGGTATCGGGGAAAAATTCAGTGCCAATGAACTTGAAAAGAATGAAAGAAACAACCGCGATGCCAAGCACGCTGAAGATTACAACGCGTTTATGTTTTAATGCCAGAGTAAGAATGTTCTGGTATGTATTATCAACTTTATCCAGAAGGTTTTTAAAATAAATCTGAACCCGGTGCGAGAATTTTTTCGAATCGGGGTCCGCCTCGCGTTCTGCGACAAGGTAATTATAGCAGAGCAGGGGAGTAACGGTACGCGAAACGAAGAATGACGCGAAGAGCGCCACGGTAATGGTTATAACCAGAGGGAGGAAAAGGAGCTTTGCAATACCCGAAAGGAAAACAACCGGAAGGAAAACTATTACCGTTGTTAAGGTGGATATAAAAATAGGAGCGGCAACTTCGCCGGCGGCATCGAGTGTGGCAAGCATTTTAGGTTTGCCGTCAGTTTTCATACTGCCGTAATGGCGCGAAATTGCTTCGAGCTCAACTATCGAGTCATCCACCAGCCGCCCAATTCCAAGCGCCAGCCCTCCGAAAGTCATAATGTTCAGCGTTGTATCGCTGAAACGGAAGAAGATAAAGGTTACAAAAATTGAAAGAGGAATTGCGAGGAAGATAATTATTGCGCTTTTTGAATTACGCAGGAATATGAGAATAACAAGCGTAGCCAGAAGCGCGCCGAGGATTGCTTCCTGCATTAGTCCGCTTATAGATTGTTTAATATAAAGGCTCTGGTCTGTGCCCAGCGAAGCCTTAACCGAAGGGGGCACATCCCTTAATTGTGTAAGTGCTTTAACAATTGCGTTAACAACCTGAACGGTATTGGCGCCCGAAGTTTTCTGAACGCGGATTACAACCCCTTCCTTGCCGTTATTGCGGATAATTTCGGTCTGTTCCTGATACGAATCTTCAACATAGGCAACATCCCTTATTCTAACCGGCACGCCGTTCTGGTTTTTAATTACAATATCTCCCATGGGTGCAACGACATTAAACTGGCTTTCGGTTTTTAGCGAGTAATCGAACACGCCCGATTTAAGGTCCCCCGAAGGAACTATAAGATTGGAATTGGCAACAGCCTGTGTAACCTGCTGAAGCGAGAGGCCGAGCGCGTCGAGCCTGTTGCGGTCAACTTTAATATGAATTTCCCTAATCTTGCCGCCGGCAACCTGAGCGTACGCCACACCCGGTATATGTTCAAGCTGGGGTTCAATTACATTGTACGCAAGGTCGTATAAAGCTCGCTGGTCAAGGTCGCCGTTAAGCGCAACGGTACAGACCGGAATATTGGTAATATCGAACCTGAGCACGAGGGGCTGAGAAGCGGAAGCGGGGAGCAGGTTAAGCACCCTGTTAACTTTTTGAATTACGTCTATAAGCCCCACATCGGTGCTGGCATCCCAGTTAAAATAAACGCGCAGCGATGAAATGCCTTCGCGTGTAGTTGACTGGACGTAGCTTACGTTGTTGGTAGAACTTACGGCGCGTTCAATAGGCACAGTAACGGTTTGTTCCATATCCGTAGGGCCGGCGCCGCTGTTATAAGTAATAACGCTAACAACGGGAATTTGGATGTTGGGAAGCATATCTATAGGCAATTGTACGAACGATACGAATCCCAATACAAAAACCGCAATTGCCATCATTAATGTTGTAATGGGATATTTAAGAGCGAGTCTGGTTAGCCACATAATTTATTTCGCTATTTTAACTTTCATTTTATCTTTAATTAATGTTTGTCCAACGAAAACGATATTATCGCCGGTGGTGAGTCCCGAAACAACTTCGGTAATTTTATCTAATCTGATGCCGAGTTTAACATATCTTTTTGCCACGGTAGAATCGGGGTTAACGGTAAATACATAATCCCCCCGGTCGTCGCTAAGGGCCACTTCGGTAGGAATCACATCCGAATCGGCTTTTTTATCTATTATAAGCTGAACTGTAGCGAACATACCCGGTTTTAGAACCGAGCCGGGGTTCTCAATTGCAATTTCAACGGGCATAGTTCTGGTAGCCATATCAATAGACTGGCTTGAACGGCTTACCCTTCCTTTAAATACTTTACCGGGGAGTGCGTCGGCTGTAACAATAACATCCTTAATGCCGGCAATGAAGGGGACGGTTCTTTCGGGTACGTTAACGGTTGTTTTAAGATGGTCAACGCTCTGTATTGTAAAGAGCACGGAACTTTGCGAGCCTGCGGAGGAAGCTACATAAGAGCCGGGATCGAAAAATCTTTTTGTTATAGTGCCCTGGAAAGGAGCTGTAATTTTGCAGTAGCCGAGCTGTGTAACCGCATTGTTATAAGTAGCCTGTGCGGCTTCTTTCTGGGCCGAGGCAACATCCAATGCGGCTTTGGAATTATCATAATCCTGCTGGGCAACAAGTTTCTGGTCGAGAAGTTTCCTGTTCCTGTCGCAGTTTAATTTAGCGTTCTGCAGATTAGCCTGCGCCTGCATAAGGTTTGCCTTTGCCAGTTTTGCGTTCTGGGAATAAATTGTAGTATCGATAAGCGCGATAACCTGATTAGCCGCAACGCGGTCGCCTATATCCACAAATATTTTTTCGATATTGCCGCTCACTTTAGGATAGATATTAGCCTGCTGAAGCGGGACTATATCGCCGGTTAGTGTTTCTCCTTTTTGAATTTCCTGAACGGATAATTTGCCCAAAACTACAAGAGGTTTCGGCGGGGGCATCTTGGAAGTGTTTGAGGATGCCAGTTTAATAACTATTATTAAGCCAAGTATCAGAATTATACTTCCGATGAATAGATACGATTTTTTTGTTAAGTGCATTTTATACCTGTTTTTTCAATAACTAAGTTTGAAAAATAACAATTAAAAGAGGGAATTGTTTCCATCTTTTATTAATTGTAATTAATGAGATAATAAGAACCAATTAAAGATTCTCAATTATTAATGCTGATGTTAGACAAAACAGGAAATATGAGGGTTTATTAGAAACTAAGCGAAGGAATAATTAATTATAATTAGAGAAGTGAGTCCTCTTAATAAGTCCAAAATATTGAACATACTTATTAATGTTTATTAATCTTTGTACTGTTTTAGGACAGGAAAATGCAAACAAACGGTACGGTAAACCAACAGGTAAGTGCAGTAAGCAGCGGATGTGCCAGGAACGATAATTCCCCCTTAGACCACCCCCCCTGCCCCCCTCCTTGCTAAGGAGGGGGGATTAAAGGGGGGGGGGTATTAAGAAATTTTTTAATGGAAACAGCATTGCAATATTATAACATTGCAAAAAATTTAATAGTATCTGTGATTTTAAATGGAGGAAACTAATATTACTTTATAAATCTGCAGTACATTTGGGATGAATTGATTAAATATACAGCAGGGGCAATGCCCCTGCTGTGAAAATTCATTTATAGCTGTGGAATTTACTTAATAACCTTGAACGATTTAGCGATTTCATCGAAAAGGGGAACATACTTATCCCTTGTTTCTGCCAGGCACGAGCCGGTTACTATTGTCTTTGTTTTATCCTTCCCCTCAAGAAAATAAAACACCTGAATAAGGTTTTTGCCCACCTGCTTATCGGAACAGATATGTCGTTTCCCTTTTAATCCCGCTGATGTGGTAAAATTATCGGTATCCAGTTCTTTATAGTCGCTCATATATTCGGTAAGCTGTTTAATATTAAGCTTAACATAATCGTCGAATTTATAATTGTTTTTTTCCTGCAGTACATTAATATTGGCAGCGAAGCCGTTAACCGGTTTATCGCGTGCAATCTGGAACTGCATTCCTTCAATTTGTCCGATTGACCATGAAGCAGGAACGCTGTATGAAAATCCCCCTTCTTTTTCCTCAATGGTTTTCATTTTAGTCTGCGCGCTGAAAGCCTGAGCGGTTAAAAAGATTACGGCAAAGAAAAGGAGCAATCTGGTTTTCATAAATAAATCCTTATGCGGTTTTTCAATTAGTCTTAATTTACAAAAAGAGAAGTGAGAAATAAAATAAAAAAGCCGCTTCATAACGAATATGAGCGGCTTAAAAACAGTTTTAACCCTATTATTTAAAGAACATAGGTATAATAGTAATATAAATGCCGGCAATAATAGCCGTTGTAATAACGCCGCTAATATTGGCTCCGATTGCCTCGGGAAGAATAAGCGCTTTCGGATTTACCGCGCTTACCGATTTCTGCGCCACCTTTGCGGTTGTAGGCACACAACTTACGCCCGCAATACCAACAACCGGATTAAACTTGCCCCTTGTAATAAAGTACATAATGTAGCCTCCTATAAGTCCGCCAATAGCCGAAAGAAGGAGGGAAACGATACCGAGGACAAGAAGAAGCAGAATTTTCGGATCGAGAAGCAGGTGGGCATCGCAGAGAACTCCCAAAAGAAGTCCTAGGAAGAATGTAGAGCCGTACAATAACGGACCGCCAATAAAATCGATTAAATGAGTCAATCCGCTTTCGCGTATTGCCACTCCTACGAACAGGGAAAGGAATAATGGAGCCGCGACCGGAAATAGAAGGCAGAGTACTGTGCACGCAACTACCGAAAAAGCGAGTTTCTGTCCGGCAGTTACTTTTTTAACGTTTTTCCTCGGCTCGTGGGCAATTCCCCTTATTCTTTTGGGCACGAGGAGTTTAATTAAATAGGGATATCCTCCGTATGTGAGTCCCAGATAAAGATATGCCACCACGGTAATCGGCACAAAAAGCTCCTTAGAAAGGGCAAGTGAAGTGAATAGCACCATAGGCCCATCGGCCCCTCCAACCATTGCAATAGAAGCCGCGTCCTTTATATTGAGTCCCAATGCCATAGCAATAGGCACGGTTAAGAAAGTGCCAAGTTCAGCGCAGAGTGCGAGGAACATGCTCAAGTAGGGGCGGGCAATAAGAAAGCTTACATCCAGCAGAACTCCGATGCCCATAAATACGAAGCAGGCAATCAGTCCGTTGCTGAATGTATAGGTATAAATAGGCTGCAGGAAATTAATCTGCAGAATATTTATCAGGTCATCCGGTTTAGATACGAGAGGATCGAGAAATAAATTGCCCATAGAGCCGTTGGGCATGAATAAGATTCCGGCATTAATTGCCGCCATTCCAATTCCGAGCGGGATCATAAGAAGAGGTTCCAATACACCTTTCTTTCCAAGATACACAAGAAGCATTCCTAAAAGCATTAGGCCGATTCGCGTAAATAATACTGCTGGTCCCGAACTGAGCAGGGTTGAAACCCCCTGAAATAAATTCATAATATCTTTCATTTCCATAAGAAGCCTTTACATTTTCCGTTTAGCGTTTGTAAATATTTAGTCCGTAAATCTTAGAGCTCCAAGGTGAATATGGCCTCGCCGATTTTTTAATTGTAAGTTTCAAAGTCTCCTCGTCGTGAAGGTCCTTTGAATGAAGGAACAGAGCCATAGCAATAGCGGCCATAACTTCCCCTTCGTTTTCCATTAAAGCGGCCTCGGTTTGAACCTCCTTAAAGTTAGCGGCCGAAAGAGGCATCGGCTCGTTTTTGCCCGATTTCTGTTTTTCCATAATTTTAATTACAAAATAGATGGCGTGAATTATAAGGGCTACAAAGAATGAGATTGCCGCGGCAATAGCGTACATATAAAGAATCAAAGTAAACACATTCATAACACATCCGTAAAATTGAAATTAATTCATTCTCTTATTCTGCGCCGGTATAAGCCGGCTTTAAATTATCCGTCCGGATTATTCATCCGCCGGAAGATTTTTATTTGTTGAACGCGGGAGCATTGGCATTAGGATTGCACGCAGGGGAGGAGATGTTTTTATGATATGAAAAAAAGAATGGAATTTCTTCCCGGATATTTGAAGAAAAGAATTCAAATAAGTTCTTTAAACGGGCAGGTAAAAAAATCAATCTCTCTGTTCCTGCCTTTTTCCGCTCCATTGTTTTCCTGTGCCTTGCCATAACCGCATACAATAATAAAATCACATAATTAAAATAAGGACATTGAAGTATAATTTCTATTAAAATTGATTAATATATTTTTTAAAGTTTACAATATGTCCGAATAATATTGCGAAAATGGGGCATAATAAGGGTTTTTTGAATGGTTTGAGTTAAAAAGATACTAGGTCTTAACAACTTTTTTTGCATAAAAAAGCCGCCCTTAAGAGGCGGCTTTAACAAAATACTTTTTAACTACATTACCGAAACTCCCCCCATTTCTTCCATTTCTTCGGTTTCTTCTTCACTCCGCTGAATGGATGGGGCTTTCTTAACTGTCATATTAATTGTTACGGCCGCATTTCCTTTTGAAATATTAATCTTATATGTGCCCGGTTCAACAAGAGTTTTACCGTCGGTTCCCGCAGTCATATCCCAGGTGCCGAAGTTAAATCCCTTGCCTGCTTTAATTTTAAGTTCCTTTATTTTCTTTCCGGCCGCATCAAATATTCCGGCATTAACTTCCCCTTCTTCTTTCGTATAGAAAGAGAATCGGGCGGGGGATGAACGGAAGAATCTCCCTCTTCTACCCTGCGGCAGTGACGATTCGAATTGTGTGCCTACAGGTGCAAGGTCTTTAGCAAGGAATTTTTCGTCAACACTCTGCAGAGGAGCTATATCCATTGCCCATGCGCCTCTTCCGTGAGTGCCGATAATTAATAAGTTTTCTCTCGGATGCACTACAAGGTCGTGTACGTATGTTGTAGGCAGATTTGCCTGAAGCGAATGCCAGCTTTCACCTTTGTTGAATGAAACATACACGCCGAAATCGTTCCCTACATATAATATATCCGGATTCTGCGGGTCTTCCTTAATAACGTTTATAGGACCGGTTGGCAGGTTGTTTACAATGCTTGTCCATGTTTCTCCGCAGTCGGTCGATTTCCATAGGTAGGGGGCGAAATCATCATCCCTCTTACCGTTCTGCGACATATAAACGGTGTTAGCGTCGTACTGCGATGCTACCAGTTCCGATACCCATTTCCCGTAGGGCAATCCTTTAACAATTTCCTTCCAGTTCTTTCCGTCATCTTTTGTAACGTGAACTCTTCCGTCATCGGTGCCAACGAAAATTAAACCGGGTATAATGGGGGATTCGCTGATTGAGAATATTGTCTGGTATGGAATATCTCCCGATTTGTTCGGATCGTTGTAGGTTAAGTCGGGACTTATTTTAGTCCATGTATCTCCACGGTCGGTAGATTTAAATAAATACTGGAATCCCATATAGAGAGTTTTGGTATTGTGTGGAGAAATAATATGAGGGGCGAGCCACTGTCCCCTTAAAGCAGGTTCTCCCTTAGCGGCTTTAGGCATAATATCTTTCGATTCGCCGGTTTTCATATTAGTGCGTGAAAGGGAGCCGTAGAAGCTAGCGGCGTAAACAATATCTGGATTTGTAGGATCGATTTGATGAATGCTTCCTTCCCATCCGGGAGCCCTTTCAAATTTCTGTGCCGGAATATTATCTTTGCCTCTGCTTAAATCGACAATTGCGCGGAAGCTGCCATGGTCCTGAATAGAGCCGTAAATATGAATCGGGTCCCCCTGGTCGGCCGCAATATTAAAGAACTGGACGAGAGGAAGATTATCCGTAAAATCGCGCCAGTTTTCGCCGCCGTCGTATGTAAGTGCAATTCCGCCGTCGTTAACATTCACCATAAAATTTGAATTTGCCGGGTCAATCCATAAACCGTGGTTATCGGAATGGAAATTTCCCATGTGCTTGAAGGTCTTTCCACCGTCGCGCGAGATATTAAGCCCGAGCCCCATAATGAATACTTTATTTTCGTCATTCGGGTCAACTCGTAACTGTCCGAATACCCATCCGTATGTTGCTGATAATCCCTCCATAAATTGTGAATCTTCGCTTACCTGTTTCCAGCTCTTTCCTTTATCGTCCGATCTGTAAACGGTTGCGCCTTTAATTGTGCCTCCTCTCGGGCGTCCGTAAGCATCAACGTTTTCGGGGTCTTTGTTTTCCTTTATTATTTTATAATTATCTATGAATGCATAAACAACATTCGGATTCGAAGCGGCAACATCAATTCCTATTCTTCCGCGGTAATCGGGCTGGGGCAGGCCGTTGGTAATTTCGGTCCAGTTCTTTCCACCGTCAACGGTTTTGTATATCGAGCTTCCCGTATAGCCCGGTTCGGTTCTGGGGTCGTTCCATTTATTTCTTATGCGCTGCCATGTGGCAATATAAATAGTGTTCGGGTCTTTCGGATCCATAACCATATCAATTACGCCGGTCTTTTCATTCTTGTAGAATATTTTTTCCCATGTCTTTCCGCCGTCGGTGGTTTTATAAACCCCGCGGTCTTTATTGTATGTCCATTCCGCGCCCGATGCCGCTACGTAAACTATATCCGGATTTGTCGGGTGAATTACAATTCTTGGAATTGTGTATGTGTTAACAAGCCCCATGTGTTTCCATGTCTTGCCGGCGTCTGTGGATTTATATACCCCCGCTCCGGCATTTGAACTGCGGAATATATTGGCTTCGCCTGTTCCAATCCAAACTATATTCTGATTGGAAGGAGCGAGAGTAACATCGCCTATGGAAGTTGAGGGGGCGTTTTCGAATACCGGTTCCCACGAGGTTCCGTCGTTGTCAGTTTTCCATACGCCCCCGGTTGCACCGGCTACATAAATTGTATAGTTTTTGCCGCGCGGTGTTACAACCGCTACGTCGGTCATACGGCCGCTTATGTTTGTAGGGCCCAGGAACTGCCATTTGAAACTGCCGAAAGGGGATTCCTTTACAAGCTTAATATGGTTTTCATACATCTTCATACGCTGTTCGGCAGGTGTGCTTTGGATTACATTCTGCGCGTATGCAATGTTGAATACAAATAGAAGGGCCGTAAGAACAGCCATTCTTATCTTATTGGTAAAAAATAAATTCATTTAGAACTCCGGATTAATTAATAAAACTTTGCCCCCGTATATCCGCCGCATAAATAATAGTAAGCGGTAATGAATTACGTATATATAAGTTATAATTATGAAGGTAATAATACAAGAAAGATTGCCCGGGGCAATCTTTCTTATTAATGATTAGAATTTGAATATTATCGGCTTGATTTATTTTACTCTACAACGGTTTCATCGGCAAAAACCCACGCCCAGCCCCCTTTGCCTTTATGCCATGGGGGACAGAAGCCTATGTTTTCAGCTTCCACTTTAATGAAACGGGTTTTGAACGGAGCACTGCTGTAGATGAATTTCTTAATTAACTGTCCCTGCTCGTCAAGCGGAATGTTGTTCTTAATTACAACGGGAGTGCTGAAATCTTTTCCCTCTTCCGAAAAGGAATAGCTTACTTTTGAAGGAAGGAATATCCATGAATTAATATCCTGCAGAAATCCGGTTTCTACTTTTTTAATTTCCATCACCGAGCCGAGATCGATAATATATGCCGGATTTACTTTTTCAAATCCCTGCCACTGCCCGTCAAGGTAATCCTTAGTGCCTGCAAGGCCGTCTGTAAGCGCGCCGTTTCCTCCGGCCGAATATTTATCGTTATAAGTGCTTAAATATTTTACATGCTTGTTTAAGGCGAGGTGTTTAATCAGGTTTGAATTTAACGTGCCTACAACGGGCCGGACAGGCGCCGGATTTGAATTTATTACCGTGCTTCCGCTTTCAAGTCCGTCTGAAAACGCCTTAACCTTAATTGTACCGGGCATTTTAGAGGACTGTATTATAACCTGGCATTTGCCGCTGAATAAACTGCGGGAATAATTGCCGTCGAGGTGCTTATCCGGTTCGTGGCAGCTGGGGTCTCCGTTGCCAACCCCTATTATCTTTCCTTCTCCTTCAACCTCAAAGCGGATGAAGTTCGATGCATCGGGGACTTCCCTTCCTTTTTTATCGAGTGCGGTTACGGTTATAATTGAAAGATCTTCGCCGTCTGCATTAATGCTGTTCCTGTCGGGTGTAAGAATAATGCGCTCCGGCCTGCCGGTTGTTTCAACTTTGGAAGTAATGGTTCTTCCGTTTTTAATGCCGCGCGCTTCAAGAGTGCCCGGTTCGTATGCAACATCCCATTCAAGATGCGAATTCTTTTCTACATTCTTTTTGCCCAGGCTTTTGCCGTTAAGAAAGAGTTCAACATTTTCGCAGTTGGTATTAATCCATACTTTAATGTTTTTCCCTTCCATACCTGGCCAGTTCCAATGGGGGGCTATATGAAGTACATCCTTGCCGGTCCACCATGACTGGTAGTAGTAATAATTAGTTTTAGGAAAGCCGCATACATCCATAATTCCGAAATGAGAATTAATGCAGGGCCATGAATAGGGGGTAGGTTCGCCCCTGTAATCGAAGCCTGTCCATACGAATGCGCCTGCAAGCCATTCGCGCGCATCATAGAACTTCCACCAGTTTTCAGCGCGGCTGCCCCATCCGGGTATGTTTATATCGTAGTCGCTCACATATCCTTTGGCGGTATCGTTGGCAAATATGCCCCGCGTGCAAAGGGTGCTTGCTTCTTCGCTGCCCCAAAGAATCTGGTCCGGGTGGTCTTTTCTGTATTTATCTATGTTGGCTATGTTCATATAATTAAAACCGCGTATAGGAATAATCTCGTTAATCCCTTCGAATGAGTTGCCATTATTGCCTGCGTAAGTTGCAAGCCTTGTAGGGTCAAGCTTTTCCTGAACACGCAAAAGGGAGGCGGCAATGTTTTTTCCTATTGGTGTATTATGTATTGCAAATTCCTCGTTGCCGATAGACCATGCAATAACCGATGGATGGTTCCTATCCCTTAATATCAATCCTTCAAACTGTTTAATAAATTCGGGAGTGCTGCCCATAAGCCGGTTTTCGTCAAGCACCAGCATCCCGAGCCTGTCGCATGCTTCAAGAAGTTCGGTTGTCGGGGGATTGTGGCTTGTGCGGTATGCATTTACCCCCATCTCTTTAAGCTTCTCTATCCTGAAATACTGAAGCCTGTCCGGCAAAGCCGAACCTACGCCGGCGTGGTCCTGATGGTCGCAGACCCCTTTAATTTTAACATGTTTGCCGTTGAGAAAGAAACCCTTATCCTTATCGAATTTAATTGTGCGGATGCCGAATTCGGTTTCCCTCCGGTCAATCGTCTTGCCGTTTTTATCTATTACCGAAACGAGTTTATATAGATAAGGGTCTTCAAGCGACCAGAGGTGCGGATTGCTGAATTTGATTTTCTGCGCTGTTCCAGCCGATTCGAAAGAGGAGAGAGCTAGACCGCCGGTCTTGACCGAGGCGACAGTCTTTCCGCTTTTATCTAAAATGGAGGTTATAATTGAGAACTTTTCCTTTTCACCGGAAAGGTTGGCAACTTTAGTATCAATGCTTACATCGGCCGCTTTGCCGTTTACCCCGGTTTTTACAAAAATGCCGTATTCGGGTATGTTAAGAGGATTGTTCCTTATAAGCCATACATGCCTGTAAATGCCGGCTCCCTCATAAAACCACCCTTCGTACTGGCTTGCGTCCACACGCACTACAAGAACATTCTTTCTTCCGTACTGTATATAATCGGTTACATCAAAAGAAAATTCGTTATAGCCGCTTAAATTCCTTCCGATGAAATTCTCATTAAGCCATACATTGCAGTCCCTGAAAACCCCGTCGAATTTAATTGTGAAACGGCTCCCTTTCTGCTCAATCGGAATTATAAATGTTTTTCTGTACCATCCTATTGTAGATTCGGGGAACTGTCTGCCTACCGGTTTATAGCCGTGGCTCATTACATCTTCATCTTTAATATTTACGAATCCCAGTTCTACTGCCCAATCGTGCGGCAGGTCAACATTCCGCCATTGGGAATCGTCGAACGAAGGCTTAATAGCGCCTACGGCCGAACCTGCTTTTGCGAAGATAGCCCCCAGGCCGTAATCGAAATCCTCTTTGGGGGATGCGGCGTTGCCGAGATGGAATTTCCACCCGAAATCCATTAGTAATTTTTCCCTCTGTGCCGTTATAGTGCCCGAGGCAATAAATAGAATCAAAAAATAAATTAATAAAAAATGCTTTTTCATCATCGGTCCGTTTATTATTTAACAATTATTTCATCAGCAAAAAGCCAGGCCTTGCCCCCTTTGCCCTGATGCCATTCCGGTATTGTATTCTGGTTTTCGGCAAATACCCTTACAAAACGGGCAGTAGTATTTTGCAGCGGGGCGGTATAAGTTTCAGGCGCAACGTCTCCGTATCCGGTTGGAACCGGATTAACAATCTCAAATTTTTTGGTGAAATTTATTCCATCATCCGATGTGTAGAACTCAACTTTTTTAGGAGGGAATATCCACGATGCCATTGCCCTTAAAAATCCCGCGCTTATGGTGTGAATTTCCAAAGGAGCGCCGAGGTCTATAGTAACATCGAAATTAACGGACTGGAATCCCTGCCAGAATCCGTCGTTAAAATTATTTCCGCCCCTAACGCCGTCGGTAAGAGTATATTCTTTTGATGCGGCGTATTTAGCGGAATAGGGTTCCTTATATGCAACCGGTTTGCCGAATGCGAGGTGTTTTTCGAATTTAAGCTGAAGACTGTTAATGGATGGGGTTTTTCCGCTGAATGTCTTTGCATTCAGTTCGGCCGTATTTGAAAGCAGAACCGGTTCTTTATATTCGGGAGAATTTAAAACAGGCTCGCTCCCGTCGGTAGTATAATGCAATACCGCATTTTTATCGGCAGATGAGAGTTTTACTTCGAGCGCGCCGGCTGATTTATTAACCGATGCCGATATGAAAATGTCCGGTTTGTAGAATCGGATAGTATCGGTTCTGAATGAAGAAGCGGGCAGGTCGTACGAATTATATAAATTAGATGACCCGGTATTGGTAAATGCAAACCTTACAGCCGCAGGTTCCGGCACTTCATTGGATGACACAAGAACTGTATTCTTATCAATAACC
>DAHYUM010000069.1 GCA_027398005.1 bacterium | reverse complement strand
TATCTAAATCCTTCGATCATCTCCAAACTTAACTCGCTTGAGCTTCGTGCAAGACTGGTAGTCGAAGGATTTATGGTAGGTCTGCACCGCAGCCCTTACCACGGCTTCAGCGCCGAATTCAGCGAACACCGCCCTTATATTCAGGGGGATCCCCTTAAAAACGTAGACTGGAAAGTATTTGCCAAAAGCGACAAATACTACATAAAGCAGTTCGAGGAGGAAACCAACCTGATATGCAATATTTTCCTTGATATAAGCAATTCGATGAGCTTCAAATACTCTTCGGGAGTGACTAAGCTTGAATACGGTATTACACTTGCCGCGGCACTGGCATACATTCTTGCCGGCCAGAAAGACGCGGCCGGACTCGCTCTATATTCCGATAAAATAGAAACATATATGCCCCCCAGGGCGAGCAGGGCATATATGCATTCAATTCTTGCCGCGCTTGCGTCGGTTAAACCGGGGGGAAGAACATCGCTTGCTTCCTGTTCCGATTTGATTGCCTCCAAAATTAAAAAACGGGGCATTACAATATTCATTTCAGATTTTCTTGAAGATGCCGACGAAGTTATTAAAATTGTTAAGCAGGCCCATTTCAAGAAGAATGAAGTTATACTCTTCCAGCTTCTCGATCCGGCCGAAATTAATTTCAATTTTGAAAATGACGCTTCGTTTGTGGACCTTGAAACGGGGGATGAAATTTCTGCCGAGCCCTACTTAATTAAAAAGGCCTACAGGAAAAAGATTAATGAGCATCTCGATTTTCTTAAGAAGGAATGCCTGAAGCAGGGCATTGAGTATAACCTTATAGAAACAGGGCAGAGTTTCGATAAAGCACTTACAGGATATTTCTCTAAACGGGCTAAAATGTTTTGAGAATTATGCACGACGCTGAAAAATTAATTGCCTTTCCTGTTTTCCCTTTTAATTTGTCCGTCGCACTTCTGAAAATTTTTTAAAACAAAGAATTTTTTTTTCACATCCGGAAACGGTTTTTCTCCCGATAAGTCAAAAAACTTATATGCTCTTTAATACGGATTTATGATTCCGAAAAACCATACTCAACCTCCTTTGATAATTACCATTTGGAGTGAAGGGAAAGCAGGTTGTAACCGGAATTTTTTTTGTACGATTTTGGATGAAAAAGGGGAGAAATAATTTCTTCGAAAAAAAACAGTTGTAAAAGAGAAATTTTATTGTTTATATTTTTTTTGTGCTAGAAAATTAAAACTCGGATATAGTTTAAAATAAATCAAATGGTTGATTTAAAATTAATTTTGAAAGCTTATTGCCTTAGAATTAAAATTAATTTATTTTGCCAATCACTTACTGAGTTTTGAATTTTTGAATTTAAATAAATTTTTGCCGCCGATGAGGGGCATTTTTTATAAAATAAATTTTTTTACTGGAGAGATTGATGAAAATTTCCCGCCTCTTTACCAAGCCCGATTCAGATCCTCTCGAATCGTTGGATTTTGTTAAAAGAACCTCAGAAATTAAGAATCCTGATGGTTCTATTGTCTTCCGGATGGAGGATGTAATTGTTCCGGAAAGCTGGTCGCAGGTTGCTACCGATGTTTTAGCCCAGAAATACTTCCGTAAAGCGGGCGTACCCCGCCTTTTAGTTAAAAAGAAGGAAGAAGGGGTGCCTAAATGGCTTTTGCCCTCGGAACCGGACCTTAAGACACTCGAAGAATTGCCTCAAAAAGAGAGATTTTCTTCCGAAACAGACTCCAGGCAGGTTTTCCACCGTTTGGCGGGTACATGGACTTATTGGGGCTGGAAAGGGAACTATTTTGATTCGGAAGAGGATGCCAGGGCTTTTTATGACGAGCTGGTTTATATGCTTGCAGACCAGTTCTGCGCTCCCAACAGTCCGCAATGGTTTAATACAGGCTTAAACTGGGCCTACGGCATCAATGGACCGGGACAGGGGCATTATTATGTCGATTTCCAGTCCGGAGTACTAACCCTGTCTGCCGATGCTTATACGCATCCTCAGCCTCACGCATGCTTTATCCAGTCCCTGAATGACGATCTGGTTAACGAAGGGGGCATAATGGATTTATGGGTGCGCGAAGCCCGTTTATTCAAATACGGCTCGGGTACCGGAACTAACTTCTCCAATTTAAGAGGGTCTAACGAACCTTTAAGCGGAGGGGGTAAGTCATCGGGGCTTATGTCGTTCCTTAAAATAGGGGACCGTTCAGCGGGAGCTATCAAATCCGGTGGTACTACACGCCGCGCAGCTAAAATGGTTACATTGAATATTGACCATCCCGATATTGAAGAGTATGTTAACTGGAAAGTGCTTGAAGAACAGAAAGTAGCCGCCCTTGTTTCAGGCTCGAAGGCGCTTAACTTCCACCTTAACAGCATTATGAAAGCCTGTTACGAAGAACATCCCGAAAACGACCGTTTCAATAAGAAAACAAATATGAGGCTCCGCCGCGCCGTTATTGAAGCCCGTAAATTTAATATTCCTGAAAATTACATTGACAGGGTTATTAAACTTGCGAAATTAGGCTTTAAGGAAATTGACGTGCCGGTTTACGACGAAGACTGGAACTCGGAAGCCTATGCTACGGTTGCCGGACAGAATTCGAACAATTCTGTTCGTGTTACAAACGAATTTATGCAGGCTGTAATTAACGATGAAGATTGGAACCTTATATGGCGCACCGAACTTGCAAGGGCAAAGAAAGAGAACCGGAAGCCGAAAGCCGCTAAAACACTAAAGGCAAACGAGCTTTGGGATGAAATTGCATACGCCGCCTGGTCCTGTGCCGACCCCGGACTGCAGTACCATTCCACTATTAACGAATGGCATACATGCCCTTCCAACGGTGAAATTAACGCTTCAAACCCGTGCAGCGAATATATGTTCCTGGATGATACTGCCTGCAACCTGGCTTCGCTGAACCTGGTTAAGTTTTACAATGACGAATCGGAAGAATTCAATATTGAAGCCTACCGTCACGCTACAAGAGTATGGACTCTTGTGCTTGAAATAAGCGTTATGATGGCCCAGTATCCTTCAAAGGAAATTGCACAGTTAAGCTACGAATTCAGGACACTCGGGCTAGGGTATGCCAACCTCGGTTCACTTTTAATGAGACAGGGCATTGCATACGACAGCAGGGAAGCTTTTGCAATATGCGGGGCTTTAACCGCAATTATGCATATGCGCAGTTACTCTACTTCTGCCGAAATAGCAAAAGAATTAAAACCATTCCTCCGTTTTGAAGAAAACAGGGAACACATGCTTCGCGTTATACGCAACCACAGACGCGCCGCTTTCAATGTGCCCAAAGAGGAATATGAAGGCCTTTCAATTTATCCGGTCGGCATCAATCCCGAATTCTGCCCTTCGAACCTGCTTGAAGCGGCCCGCGAAGACGCCAACCTTGCACTCGAACTCGGAAGCAAATACGGATTCAGGAACGCGCAGATTACTGTTATTGCTCCAACCGGAACAATAGGGCTGGTAATGGATTGCGACACGACCGGCATTGAACCCGATTTCGCTCTGGTTAAATATAAAAAGCTGGCCGGCGGCGGGTACTTTAAAATTATAAATCAGTCTATACCCCCGGCTTTAAAACGTCTTGGCTATAATCAGGACCAGCTAAAGGAAATTGTAAAATACGCCAAGGGAGCCGGTTCGCTTGAAGGTTGCCCTTACATTAACCACGAATCGCTTAAGGCTAAAGGTTTTACAGATGAAGTCTTAGGCAAAATAGACGCAATGCTTCCATCGGTATTCGAGCTCGGATTCGCGTTCAACCGTTTTTCGCTTGGCGAAAAATTCCTTAAGAGCGCGCTTAAGATTGAAGATGAAGTTGTTAACGATATTAATTTCGATCTTCTTCAGCATCTCGGCTTTACAAAGGAAGAAATTGCCGCCGCAAACGATTATGTATGCGGTACTATGACTGTTGAAGGGGCTCCGTTCCTTAAACATGAGCATTACCCGGTATTCGACTGCGCAAATAAATGCGGTAAGAAGGGCACACGCTATATTAAACCCGACGCGCACATTAATATGATGTCGGTTGCCCAGCCTTTCGTTTCGGGAGCTATCTCTAAGACTATTAACCTGCCCAATAACGCTACAATTGACGACATTAAAAGCGCCTACCTCCAGTCGTGGAAACTTGGATTGAAAGCCAACGCATTATACCGCGACGGGTCGAAGCTTTCGCAGCCTCTTAACTCTTTCAGCGACGAGGATATTGAAGACCTGGTTGAAAAGAAGGAAGAGAACGACATAGTTAAAATTGCCGAAAAAATAATTCACCGTTACATAGCCAAGAGAAGAAGGCTTCCATTCAGAAGAAACGGATATACGCAGAAAGTTAAAATTAACGGGCAGAATGTTTACCTTAGAACGGGTGAATATGAGAACGGCCAGCTTGGTGAAATATTCATAGACATGCACAAAGAAGGGGCCGCTTTCAGAAGTCTGCTTAACTGCTTTGCAATTTCAATATCCCTCGGTCTTCAGCACGGCGTTCCTCTCGAAGAATTTGTGGATGCTTTTGTATTCACCCGTTTCGAGCCGAGCGGCGTGGTTATGGGGCACGACAGGATTAAAATGTCAACATCCGTAATCGATTATATTTTCCGCGAACTGGCAGTTACCTATCTTGGCAGAAACGACCTCTCGCATGTAAACGGAGAAGATGTACTGCCTAAGAAGGATAGAATTTCGCTGGCAGAACCGGTTGAATATGAAAGCGAAGAGGTTGTAAGCGAACGGGTAATTGATATGGACGACAGCAACCGTTTTACCCGAAAACCTTTAAGCGTTAATGTATCTGACGCCAAAGCCAAAATAATTGCCAACCATAACGAAATTAAGAAGGCAAGGGAAAGAGGCTATACAGGGGATGTATGCCCCGAATGCCAGAGCCTTACAATGGTACGCAACGGCACCTGCCTTAAATGTACAACATGCGGCGCAACAACCGGATGCAGTTGATTTAAGTGGGATTAAATTACTATTTTCAAAAAGGGGGCTATATGCCCCCTTTTTTATTGTTTTGTCCAGGGCAGGGTGATTCAGTTTCACCCGATTTGTGCCATTTAAAAAAGGTAAAAATTGATTGACTTTTTAGTCCAAATCAAATAGATTCCAGCCTTAATTCTTGGAAAATGATAGCAGAAAATCTTCAAATAATTAAAGAAAAAATCGATAAAAAATGCGGTTTTTGCGGCCGCGGGGGGGATGAAATAACCCTGATAGCCGTTTCCAAAACCCAGCCCGTTTCTGCTATAAATGACGTTTTTAATGCCGGAATTGTCAATTTCGGCGAAAACAAGCCTCAGGAATTAAAAAGTAAGTCTGAAATTATTACCGCCCCCCTGAAATGGCATATGATTGGGCATCTGCAGACGAACAAGGTAAAATATATAATCGACTGCGCAGAATATATCCATTCGGTCGATTCGATTAAACTTGCAGAGGAAATTAACCTTAGGGCTGCCAAAGCGGGTAAAATTCAGAAAATTTTACTCGAAGTTAATACCTCGGGGGAAGATTCTAAGTTCGGTTTAAAAGATAAAAATGATATATTGAGTATTGCTAATTTTTGTGAAAATTCCGGTTCTTTAAATCTCTGCGGTCTTATGACCATGGCTCCCTTTACAGACAACGAAGAAGTAATTAGGGATTGTTTCGGAAAGGCTAAAAACCTGTTCGACTGGCTCAAAGGGGAAGGTTTCGGCATTACCGAACTTTCGATGGGCATGACGAACGATTTTGAAATTGCCATTGAAGAGGGAGCTACTATGTTGAGAATCGGGACTGCCATTTTTGGCGAAAGAAATTATTTAATTTAAGGAGTGATAAATGAAGTTTACTCCTTTCAGTATAAAGAGCCAGGAATTCAACAGAGTTCTGCGCGGCTACGATAAGGAGGAAGTTGAGGCTTTTCTTGAAAAAGTGGCCGACGACTACGACCGGATTTCCTCCGAGAACGAGAAACTTAGAAAAGAAAACGAAGTTTTGAACGAACAGCTGAAGGAATACAAGAAGATTGAAAAGAGCCTTCAGTCTACTCTTCTTTCCGCGCAGGAATCTTCTTCCAAAGCTATCGATTCGGTTAAAAAGCAGACTGCCCTGATGATTAAAGAGGCAGAATTAAAAGCCGCACAGATAATTGAAAAGGCAAAGGAAAGCGCCAATACCGTGCGCGATTCCGTGCTTCAGCTCCGCGAGGAAAAAAGGCTGCTTATTGCCCGCCTTTCGGCTATCGTCAATTCCCAGAATGATCTTATTGAAACCCATTTCAAGGATTTGAATGTGGAAATCGATTTTGAAAAAATGAGCGGAAACGCGGCGCAGGATGAAAAAACTGAAATTAATGTTGAGGAAATAATGGAGAAATTATTATGAGCGGACTTCTGGAAAAAATTAATGAAACCCTTGAAGTAATAAGAAAGAAGACAAAAGATAATTACGAAACAGGAATTATTCTTGGAACCGGATTGGGCGGTTTGGTAAAGGAAATTGAAATTGAGCATGTCTTCGATTATTCCGAACTACCTCATTTCCCCCTTTCAACCGTTGAATCGCATAAGGGAAAGCTGATATTCGGTAAAATAAACGGGAAAAAAGTTGTCGCTATGCAGGGGCGCTTCCATTATTACGAAGGCTATACAATGCAGCAGATTACATACCCCGTGCGCGTTATGAAATTCCTCGGCGTTAATACACTCCTCGTTTCAAATGCATGCGGCGGAATGAACCCTGTTTACAGAAGAGGGGATATAATGCTTATGCAGGACCATATCAACCTTCTGGGGGATAATCCCTTAATTGGGAGGAATGAAGATACACTCGGGCCCCGTTTCCCCGATATGAGCGAACCTTATAATCTTGAGCTTATTAAGCTTGCGGAGGAAGTCGCTCTCGAAAACAAGATTAAAGTTCAGAAAGGTGTTTATGTGGCAGTACCGGGCCCGAACCTTGAGACGCGCGCAGAATACCGCTTTTTAAGGGCAACAGGAGCCGATGTTGTCGGAATGTCCACCATTCCCGAAAACATTGTAGCCAACCATATGGGCATTAGGGTATTAGGCATAAGCATAATAACCGATGAATGTTTCCCCGATTCGCTTAAAGCCGTTAATGTTGAAGAAATTATTGCAACGGCAATGGAAGCTGAACCCAAAATGACACTTATAATGAAAGAAGTTATTAAGAGAATGAAATGAAATATAAACCGGTATATTATTTAACTGCTCTGCTTCTGGCCATCATCATATTCGCGGCTAATTTCCTAAGCACCGATATATTTGCCGCAGGGCTCCCCAGCTTTTCTGTCTGGTTTGTACTTTCAATTTTCTCATTCACGTGCGGATGGATAATAAACAAGACCCTCGGGTACAACCACGGAGGCAAAGTTGTATTCGCGGTTCTTATTGCCGCCATATTCCTTTCAATTGTGGTTATTACCCTATTCAGCGAATATTTCGGCTTCAGCAGTTTTCTTGTTGAAAATATAATTCTCTATCTTCTCAGGAATATATCGCTAGGCGCAACGGCACTGTTCGGAATGGCGGTTGCCGAAGTAATCCACCTTCAGAAACGTGTTGAGGTTGAAAAGAGGAACTGCGAGGATGAATCGAGCCTCGTTTCGTCTAATGCGCGCAGGGAAGCGGAACTGATTGTTGAAGAGGCAAAAGTTAAAGCCGAGAAAATTATTTTCGAGGCCGAAAAGAAATCGCAGGAAATTCTATTCAACAAAGGGAAAATAGAAGAGCAGATTAAAGAGTTCATAAGAACGGAAAAAGAATTGATAAAGAAATATCAATCGGAAGAAAATCAGGATATTCAATAATTAAACAAAGTAGAATTATGTTTGAACAATACGGCGACAGATTAAATTATCCGGAAATTGAAGAAAAGGTCTTAAAATTCTGGAAAGAGCATCAGATATTCGAAAAAAGTATCTCCACCAGGGATGAATCGAAATCATTTACATTTTTTGAAGGGCCCCCTACCGTAAACGGGCGCCCCGGAATACATCACGTTATGGCCAGAGCGCTTAAGGATTCGGTCTGCCGTTACAAAACTTTAACCGGCTACCAGGTACACCGCAAAGCAGGATGGGATACACACGGACTGCCTATAGAAATTGCGCTCGAAAAGGAACTTGGTTTCAATCAGAAATCGGATATTGAAAAATACGGCGTCGCGGCTTTCAATAAAAAAGCCAAAGACCTGGTATATCATCATATAGAAATGAAAGAAGGGTGGCGTACTCTTACCGAAAGAATGGGATACTGGATTAACCTTGACGACGCCTATATTACATGCACCAATAACTATATCGAATCTATATGGTGGTCATTATCGGAGTTATTCAAAAAAGGGTTGATTTATAAGGGATTCAAAATCGTTCCACAATGCCCTCACTGCGAAACTCCCCTTTCATCGCACGAACTGGCTTTAGGTTACGACGATGTGCAGGACCCGAACGTTTATATTAAATTCAAGCTTAAAGATGAAGATGCCTCAGTTATGGTATGGACAACCACGCCCTGGACCCTCATCTCGAACGTAGCCCTCGCGGTAGGAACCGACATCGATTATGTGAAGATACAGAATGATAAACATGGCGTGCTGTACATTGCCGAAGCACGATTATCGGTTATTAAGGAAGAATACACCATTTTAGAAAAGCTTAAAGGTTCAGACCTTTTAGGAAGGGAATATGAACCGTTATATACATATATACCGGTGGATAAGAAAGCCTGGTACATAATTTCGGGCGATTTTGTCAGCACCGAAGACGGTACCGGCGTTGTTCACATTGCCCCAGCTTTCGGCGCCGATGACTATGAAGCCTCGAAGAAATTCGACCTCCCATTCATTCAGCCCGTTACAAAAGGGGGAAGATTTACCGAACAGGTTACCGATTTCGCAGGAAGGCTTGTTAAAACTATCCAGTTCCAGACACACGAAGAAAAAGGGGTAGACCCCGATATTCTTCGCAACCTTAAGGAGCGCGGACTGATTTATAGGGCAGGGAACGATTACATGCACTCGTACCCGCACTGCTGGCGCTGCGATAACCCTCTTATTTATTATGCCCGCGACAGCTGGTATATACGCACTACCGAAATTGCCAAAAGGATGATTGAGCTTAACAAGACAATCAACTGGTGCCCGCCCGAAGTTGGAGCCGGAAGGTTCGGAAACTGGCTTGAAGAAAATAAGGACTGGTCACTTTCGCGCGACCGCTATTGGGGCACTCCGCTTCCGATATGGCTTAACGAAGATGGCGATATGATTTGCGTAGGCTCTATTGAAGAGCTTAAAGAAGGTTTTGTTGAAAGGGATGGAAAGAGAATTCAGGTTAAAGATCTTCCTGCATCCGAAATTGACCTTCACAAGCCTTTTGTTGACGATGTTAAATTTGAGAAGAACGGTAAACTATATAACCGCACACCGGAGCTTATTGACGTTTGGTACGACAGCGGTTCCATGCCTTTTGCACAGTGGCATTATCCGTTCGAAAATAAAGAGATTTTCAACGGCAATTTCCCGGCAGATTTTATTAGCGAGGGAATTGACCAGACGAGAGGATGGTTCTATACCCTGCACGCTATCTCTACAATGCTTTTCGATAACGTGGCATTCAAAAACCTTATTGTGAATGAACTGATTCTGGATAAGGAAGGTCAGAAAATGTCCAAATAAAAAGGGAATGTTGTAGATCCGTTCATTCTCTTTAATAAATACGGCGCCGACGCAAGCCGCTGGTATCTTGTTACTACCAGCCCCGCGTGGAAACCGACATTATTCGACGAGGAAGGGCTTGCCGAAGTACAGAGAAAATTCTTTGGAACCCTTGTAAATACGTATTCATTCTTTGCCTTATACGCCAACGTTGATAATTTTACATTTGCCGAAGAATTAATACCTTACGAAGAACGCCCCGAAATTGACCGGTGGATAATTTCTAAACTCAGTTCGGTAGTAAAAGAATATACCGAAATGATGGAAAGCTACGATCTTACAAAAGCCGCACGTGCCGTAAGCAGTTTTACTATTGACCATCTTTCAAACTGGTATGTTAGAAGAAGCCGCCGCCGTTTCTGGAAATCGGAAGTAAACCAGAGCAAGCTTTCGGCTTACCAGACCTTGTACGAATGCCTTGTTACAATAGCCAAACTTACATCTCCTTTTGCCCCATTTATTGCTGAGGATATTTACCAGAGGCTTAACAGTGCAACGGGAAGGGAAAAATTTGAATCGGTGCATCTTTCTGAAATGCCTAAACCGTTTTACAACGATTCGGAACTTGAAATAAGGATGGACCTTGCGCAGCACGTTGTGTACCTTACCCGCTCTATGAGGGCTAAGCATAACCTTAAAGTGCGCCAGCCTTTAAGCAAGATTATGATTGCCGTAGATAAAAAGTACCGCGAATCGGCAATGCAGATGAAAGAAGTTATTCTTGATGAAGTGAACATTAAAGACTTAGTAGTGCTCGAAGACGATTCGGATATAGTGAGCAAAACAGTAAAGCCGAATTTCAAGACAATCGGCCCCAAATACGGAAAACTGGTTAAATCGCTTGCCAACGAAATTAAAAACCTTGGCAAGGATGCGATTAAAACAATCGAAAAGGAAAAGCAGTACACATTAAAGGTTGAAGGGGAAGACGTCACCATTTCAATTGAGGATGTTGAAATAATAAGCACCGAAATTGAAGGATGGATGGTGGAATCGGAGGGAGGCGTTACGGTTGCAGTTGATACCGAGCTTACCGAAGATTTACTGGCCGAAGGATACGCAAGGGAATTTGTAAACCGCGTTCAGAACATGAGGAAAGACGCCGGCTTTGATGTGGTTGACAGAATAAACGTATTTGTAGAAAGCGATAAGCAGTTTGTATCGTACATCGATAAATTTTCTTCATATATATGCAACGAAGTTCTTGCCGGTTCAATTTCCTATTCGCAGTACAACGGCGGATTTAAACAGGAATGGAAGATAGGCGATTTCAATTGCACAATAACAGTAGTGAAAGTTTAATTATTTGCTTGAAACGGAGGTAGTCATGGCAAAAAAGGCAACTGCAAAAAAAGCTGTAAAAGAAAAACCAAAAAAAACCGCTGCAAAGCCGAAGGCGGCTGTAAAGGCGAAAGCAAAACCGGCTCCTGCTAAAAAGGCAAAACCGGCAGTAAAGTCTGCCGCAAAACCTAAAGCCGCCAAAACCGCGGTTAAAAAGAGCCCGGTAAAACCTAAAAAGGTTGAAAAGGCAAAAGCGGCTCCAAAGGCAGCTGAGAAGAAACCGGTTAAAAGGCCTTCTCACGGCAAGGTTGAGGTAATATCCCCTACTAAGAAGGTAAAAAAAATTCAGGGGTACGGCCCAAAGGACCTCGAAGCGTTCAAAAAAGTAATTCTCGAAAAGAGGAATGAAATTATTGAGCAGCTGCAGGCTCTTAAGGAACAGATGATGGACCCGACCACAGGGCAGTATGTTAACGAAAACTCCCCTTATTCGCTCCACATGGCCGAACAGGGTACCGACGCTATGGAAAGAGAAAAATTATATCTCTGGGCTCAGAGAGAGAATAAATTTCTTGGCTACCTTGAAGACGCTCTGCAGAGAATTGAAAACGGAACCTACGGAATTTGTATTGAATGTATTGACGAACCGCAGAATCTTTGCCCTACCTGCCCCCTTATTCCAAAGGAAAGATTGCTTGCAGTTCCCCATACACAGCACTGCCTGCAGGTTAAACAGAATATGAAAACTAATCCCGGATTATAATAGGAAGTTATTTTGAAAGTACTTTACGCATCGCTGTTCATTGTAATTGCAGATCAGATTTCGAAGCTGCTTGTTAAAGGAGTGTCAATTCCTTTCCTTGGAATTCATATAGACGGAATGAAGTATGCCGAAAGCCTAAAAGTATTCGGCGATTATTTTAAGATAACATTCGTCGAAAACCCGGGGATGGCGTTCGGAATTGAAGTAGGCGAATCGTCAAAGCTTTTCCTTTCCCTTTTTTCGCTGGCGGCCAGCATAGGAATAATAATTTATTTGTATAAAGTAAGAAATCAGAAATTCATAGTCCGTTTTTCGCTTGCCTTAATTCTGGGGGGTGCTGTAGGCAATCTGATAGACAGGGCTTTCTACGGCATATTCTACGGCTATGCCCCGCTGTTTTACGGCAGGGTGGTGGATTTCCTTCACGCCGATTTCTTTAATTTCTCCCTATTCGGCCACCGGTTTAACAGCTTTCCTATTTTTAATCTTGCCGATTCGTCCGTTACAGTCGGCGTTATTATGTTAATGATTTTCCATAGAAGCATTGAGCCGGAACGGGAATCAGTTATTGAAGAGGAGACGACAGTCGCGGATACCTCCGCCGCGGCTGTGAAAACTCCCGAAATTTCCGTAATAAAAGAAGAAGAAAAAACGGCTCCTTCCGATGGCGAAGATAATATCAGAAAAGAAATTTAAATACGATATACCCGAAGGGAAGAAAAAAGAAAGGCTGGATGTTTTTCTTGCCAATTCGGTTGAAAACGCAACACGCTCCCGCGTTCAGAAATTAATTAAGGCGGGGCGGGTTACCGTAAACGGCAAAATTGCCAAAGCCAATTATATTGTTTCCCCGTTCGACTTAATAGAACTCACAATCCCGATGACTCCGAGTCCCGAAGAAACTGAACCAGAAGATATTCCCCTCGATATTATTTATGAGGATGACTATCTAATAATTGTAAATAAACCCCCCGGGATGGTAGCGCACCCGGCATTGGGCAATTTCTCGGGAACACTAGTCAATGCGCTTCTCCATCATACACAGAAGCTGAGCGCCTTGAATGAACCGGGGCGCCCCGGCATTGTGCACCGCATTGACAAAGATACAAGCGGTCTGCTTCTTGTGGCCAAGGATGAATGGACCCACGCTCAACTTGCTAAACAGTTTTATCATCATACAATTATAAGAGAGTATTGGGCAGTTTGCTGGGGAATATTCAAGGAGAAGAAAGGGGAGGTTATTGCCAATATTACAAGAAGCAATAAGGATAGAAAAGTATTCACCACAAGCCTTACAGAAGGGAAGCATGCGCATACGTTTTACGAGGTGATTGAGGAATATGAATTTGCGTCTCTTATAAAGCTTCATCTCAAAACCGGAAGAACCCATCAGATTAGGGTTCACATGTCCTCAATCAACCATCCCATTTTCGGCGATCCGACTTACGGCGGCAGGAAAATTGTTTACGGAAGCGACCTTCCTAAAATGAAGAACAGGGTTGATAACCTGCTGGATATAATAAGCAGGCAGGCCCTGCATGCCAAGACTTTGGGCTTTGTACATCCCCACACCAAAGAGCAGGTCTTTTTCAATTCGGAACTGCCGGATGACATTAAACTGCTGATTGAAAAACTTAAATAAGCAGTAAGTAATATTAGCCCTATTTATTATAACGGCCCTGCCTTTAAGACTCATCAATAAAGTACACTGCAAAAAATTAAATCAGGCGCCTGAGAGGCACCGGATATTGATTTCTATTCAGCAGGCAGTTGAATACAGGCATGTTTAAAATAAGAAAGGGCACAAAGCGTGCCCTTTCTCTTTATTATTTCCGCAGTGCGGATTATTTACTCTGTTTGGCAATTAAATTAAGAGCGCTGCCTGCCTTAAACCATTCGAACTGGCTTTCGCTGATTGTATGGTTAAGAAGT
>DAHYUM010000068.1 GCA_027398005.1 bacterium | reverse complement strand
TAGTCTTCAATTTTCAGCCTGAAGTCGGGGTCTATTTTCTTCATTTTCCCTGTCTGGAAAAGAAGCGTATAGCACCTATTTAGGGGGTCAAGTTTCCAAATCCTTCCCCCGGTAATCTGTATTTCCTCATGCTGAATAATCTGCTCAGTAACGTCGCTTAAAAGCTGTTCTTCATTCTCGTACTTTTTGCTCGCAAGAGTATCAATAAATTTATAAAGTTTCTTTTGTTCCATATATTCTTTTATTGTGCGTAAAAATCAATCATCTGCTGAAGGGCTCTTTTAACTACAATGTTAAATTCATTTGCCCTGAAAGTATTCATCATGCTATCCATTGTAGGCCTGTAAACGCCTTTACTTACATAACCGCCCCCTTCAAAAACACCCAATGTGTTTTTATATTTTTCTTCTTTGGGTGTAGGAATAGGGGTATCCTTATCCATTAAATCCTTCCATTTCTTGTCGAAATGCACCAGAGTGGTAAGGTTAACTTCCCATGGTTCAACATCAGGCGGATACATATCCTGGTAAGTCGGGTCCCCTTCGTATTCATCGGCAATGCCGGCTAATCCGTGTGCAAATTCGTGGACAAGAATTTTACTTGCCATATTGTTCTTAGCGGCTGTCATTGAATAGAAATTGTAAATTGCGCCTCCGCCGTATTTGGATGTATTCACAAGAATGTAAATCTGGTCGTATGGCGCATTTGAAGCTACATCTTTAACCGAATAATAATCGGTAGTCATTAGATATCTTTCGCTGTCGAATGTATAGAAATTAGAGTTCAGAATTGTCTTTTTCCAGATATTCTTACCTGGTATATCGGTTTCGCTCTGCTCGGATGGGGCTTCTACTCCCCAAATATTAATTTTATCCTTGCTTTCCTTAAAGGGAGAATAGCTGAAGAAATAATCGGCGCATCTCTGGCAGTCTTTCTTAAAATCATCCATCTGGTCTTTGCTGTAGCCTTCCGGAATGAAAACGATATCGAGTTTTTCCGAAGGATCCCCCGCATAGTGCACCTTGAAATTAGGGAATTCATATTTCCTTTCGGGTGAAATGAAATAATCTTTCGGATCTACATTATGTTCAAATATTTTAACAAATTCATTTTTCTTGTTTCTGCGGTAAATTTCAACTCTTACCGGATTTTTAGGATACGGGAAAGAAATTGAGCCTTCGAAAGTTCTGGTAACCGTTTTAGCTTCTTCTGTAGTCTGCCATTCCTGGTATAAAGTAGAAAAACCTCTCGAATAAATTACTTCGTTGGATGCTTTATCGAATACTTTAAAGAAGTAATAGCCGTATTCAAAAGTATCAATAAGGTTTTTATGCGAACCCGAATAATAAGGTTCTACAAGGCATTTGCCGAAAGAGAGTATTTCGGAATTTTTATTGCCTGTATGGTAGAAATCCATTCTTAAAGATTTGTTTTCAAAATACTTGTCGAAATTAACCTGCGCAAATGTTACCGATGCCAGCAGGAATAGAAAGAACAGCTTTTTCATAATTCCCTCTTCAAATTTATTTTTTAATTTTTCTTGAACCCGGTTTAATAGCCGGAATGCCTTCTTTGCATAAAGGGCACTCATCCGGCTGGAAAGAGACTACATCCAGTTTTAATGTGCTTACCTGTGGCACTCCAAAATCGACCTTGCCGTTGCTTCTGTCCACAATCATTCCAACGCCGGCTACTGTGCCGTTATTTTCTTTTACAATATCCATCACTTCAAAAACGGACCCGCCGGTTGTAACAACATCTTCGCAGACAAGAAATTTTTCCCCTTCCGAAATTGAGAATCCCCTTCTAAGGGTTAGTTTCGAATCTTCCCTTTCGGCAAATATAAATTTCTTATTCAGCTGGCGGGCAACTTCCTGCCCCACACAGATTCCCCCGATAGCAGGCGAAATAACCGTGTCGATATCATAATTTTTAAAATGTTCGGCAATAATCGAAGATAAAATCTCATTATATTCGGGGTATTGCAGAACCATAGCGCATTGGAAATACTGGTTGCTGTGCCTGCCGGAGGTGAGAAGAAAGTGTCCGCTTAAAAGAGCGTTTGTCTTTTTAAAGATTTCTAAAATATTCTGGTCGGCCATATATAATTCTCTCTTGTTTATGCAAAAATAACATCTTTTAGATAAAGATTATAGGGTAAGGAATGATTTTTAAGAAATAATAATATAAAAGAGGCGCACCTGAATGCGCCTCTACTTTAAATATTAACTATTTCGGATTACTGGTTGTTCTGTTCTCCGGTAGGAATTGATTTTTCGTTCTGTTCAGGGCGTTCCGGCTCAAAATAGAGGCCGTCGGTTCCCTCTTTATGACGAACGAAAATCTTATCCCCTTCCTTAACATTGCCTAAAAGAAGTTCTTCGGCAAGAGGATCTTCTATATATTTCTGAATTGCTCTTTTAAGAGGCCTTGCGCCGAATTTCGGGTCGTACCCCTTATCGGCAAGAAAATCCTGCGATTCAGTTGTAAGTTCAATCTGCATCTTATTATTAGCCAGATTCTTAATAAGGTCTTTCATTTCGATTGAAATAATCTGCTTGATGTCATCCTTATCAAGATTTCTGAAAACTATAGTCTCATCAATACGGTTAAGGAATTCAGGATTGAACAGCTTCTTCATAGCATCTTCAACCGTATTCTTAAGATGGCTGTACTGGTCAGCCTGGTTTTCGCCTCCGAAACCGATTGAACCGGTGGATTTGATTTCCCTGGTTCCCACGTTCGAAGTCATAATAATTATTGTATTCTTAAAATCCACTTTGCGCCCAAGGCTGTCGGTCATCTGTCCGTCATCAAGCGCCTGTAGAAGAAGGTTGAATACATCGGGATGCGCTTTCTCAATTTCATCAAAAAGAACAACCGAATACGGTTTGCGCCTTACTTTTTCGGTCAGCTGTCCTCCCTCTTCATAGCCGACATAACCCGGGGGTGCTCCGATAAGGCGCGAAACCGCGAATTTTTCCATGTACTCGCTCATATCAATTCTAATTAAGGCATCTTCCTTATCGAAAAGGTATTTTGCCAATACTTTAGCCAGTTCTGTTTTACCAACGCCCGTAGGGCCCAGGAATACAAAACTGCCAATCGGTTTATTCGCTCTCTTTAAACCTGCCCTTGTTCTGCGGATTGCCTTTGTAAGTTTAGTAACGGCCTCGTCTTGCCCAACAATTTTGGATTTAAGAGCAGTTTCCATATTCATCAGTTTTTCCGATTCCGCCTGTACAACTCTTGTAACAGGTATGCCTGTCATCATCGAAACTACGGTAGCAATATCGTCTTCGCTTACATCGTAAACCATATCCTTGGTTTTGGTTTCCCATTCGCGCTTGGCAATATCAAGGTCGTTAAGAAGATTTCTTTCCTTATCGCGCAGGCGTGCAGCTTCTTCGTAATCCTGCTGTTTAACAACCTGTGTTTTCTGTTGTTTAATTTTTTCTATATCGTCTTCAAGCTTAATAATGTCTTCTGAAACGGTAAAATTGCCCATATGCACTCTTGAGCCTGCTTCGTCAAGCACGTCAATGGCTTTATCGGGCAGAAAGCGGTCTGTAATATATCTGTCGCTTAATTTTACTGCTGTTTCAATTGCCGCGGTTGAATAACGTACATGATGGTGCTCTTCATACTTGAATTTGATGAATTCAAGAATTTGGATTGTTTCATCTACAGATGGAGGATCGACCATTACTTTCTGGAATCTGCGGTCCAAGGCTCCGTCCGTTTCAATAAATTTACGGTACTCGTCAAGTGTGGTAGCTCCGATGCACTGTATATCGCCTCTTGCAAGAGCGGGCTTGAACATATTGGAAGCATCCAGCGAGCCTGAAGCTCCGCCGGCCCCTACTATTGTATGAAGCTCATCTATAAACAGAATTACATCATCCGCTTTTTCAAGCTCGGTCATTAGGGCTTTCATTCTTTCTTCAAACTGCCCCCTGTATTTAGTACCGGCAACCAGCCCTGCAAGGTCTAATGTTACAATCCTTTTATCCTGCAGAATTCTAGGCACCTTTCTCTGGATAATTTTAAGCGCAAGTCCTTCGGCAATGGCGGTTTTACCAACCCCCGGTTCGCCAATAAGCACTGGATTGTTCTTTTTTCTGCGGCTTAAAACCTGCGCCACCCTTTCAATTTCCTTTTCCCTCCCTATAACAGGGTCCAGCTTATCTTCAATAGCCAGTTTTGTAAGGTCGCGGCCAAAGTTATCAAGGACAGGTGTTTTGTTTTTTTCCGGTTTCTTTGCGCCCGGCATTGCGTTCCCCATAGGCTGACCGAATGCCCCTTTATCAACAGTACGGCTGTTGAGAATATTGTTTAATTCGGCCCTTGTATTATCGTAGGTAACGTTGAACTGATGAAGTATCTGTGTAGCAATATTATCTTCATCCCTTAGGATTGCAAGCAGGATATGCTCGGTTCCAATCACATCTGATTTAAAAATCTTCGATTCGATCTGTGTAATTTTCAATACTTTTTCTGCCTGCTTTGTAAGAGGGATATTCCCTATTGTAAGCGTACCTCCTGCAGAGCGTACGGTATCTTCAATTGCTTTTTTAAGTTTAACCAGATCAACATCAAGATTACGCAAAATCTTAACGGCAACTCCCTGCCCCTCTCTTATAATACCGAGTAAAAGGTGTTCCGTGCCAATGTAATCGTGTCCCAGGCGTAAAGCTTCTTCCCTGCTTAACCTAATAACTTCCTGAACCCGTTCTGAAAAATTTCCTTCCATAAAATTTCCTTTTTCCTTTTATTTTCTAAACAGAAAACAGAACCAAAATGTTCACTTAAATATAAATATAGAGCGGTGACTTATCAAGAATAATGCAATTTTATCGTTTTTCCTTTGTTTTATCCACATTTTTTACCATTTTAACAATAAATATCAGAGGAGGTTCCTATGCAGATGCTATATAAAAACCGCATTTTTGATATTTTATTGGATGCAGACCACAACCTGTTAGTTGCAACTTACAACGACCCGGAGAAATTCAAAACACTTACCGACCCGAAGAGCGGTAAAGAAGTAAAAAGTATAGGCTATGCCGATATCTTTTCGGTAAGCACGCCAATTTCGGATAATGCGGCTCCGTATGATAAAGGGGCAATTCTGTTTGATGCCGGAGGAAACAATTTTGCCCTGCTGTTTAAGAATTTATGCATGAAAATTGATGAAAGACTTGGTCAGAATTAATGATGGTATTGAAACTTTAATTGCCGGTGCCTGTTTAATTATTGTAATAATCATTTTTTTTAATAACTTATAAATCATTTTTCCCATAATAAAAAGGAGTTAATATGGAGCCGGTAGTAGCTTTGTCTGTTATTGTTATAATTGCCGTCATCTTCTTCCTGATCATTTTCACCTATTTTGTACCAATAGGATTATTTATTACGGCATATTTCTCGGGAGTTAAAGTAAAGATATTCAGGGATCTTGTGGGGATGCGTCTGCGTAAAGTTTCTCCTTATGTAATAATAAGGAATTTAATTGCCGCCACTAAAGCCGGTATTCCTCTTTTTACTGCACAGCTAGAAGCACATTACCTTGCGGGGGGTAATGTAACCAATGTTGTTAACGCACTTATTTCGGCACACAAGGCAAATCTCGATCTAAGTTTTGAAAAAGCAGCCGCAATAGACCTTGCAGGCCGGGATGTTCTGGACGCAGTTAAAATGTCTGTTATTCCGCGCGTTATTGAGACCCCTATGATTGCAGGTGTTGCCAAAGACGGCATTCAGCTTAAGGCAATTGCAAGAATTACGGTTAGGGCAAATATTGAAAGGCTTGTAGGCGGAGCCGGCGAAGCTACAATTCTTGCAAGAGTTGGAGAAGGAATAGTTTCTACCATCGGTTCAAGCCATTCCCATAAGGAAGTTCTCGAAAATCCAGACAGCATTTCTAAAGTTGTGCTGGCAAAAGGATTGGATGCCGGAACGGCATTTGAGATACTTTCAATAGATATTGCCGACGTTGACGTCGGAAGCAACATAGGTGCAATTCTGCAGGCAAACCAGGCCGAAGCCGACCTTAAAGTAGCCCGGGCAAAGGCTGAGGAAAGAAGAGCCGCCGCCGTTGCTATGGAGCAGGAAATGGTTGCCGAAGTTGCCAAGATGAGGGCTAAAGTGGTTGAAGCCGAAGCTGAAGTGCCTCGCTCAATTGCAGACGCGTTCAGGAACGGTAAACTGGGCGTTATGGATTATTACAACCTTAAAAACATTCAAGCCGATACCGATATGAGAGCCGCCATTGCAAAGCCCGATGAAGTAAAAAAGGAAAAGGACCAGAATGGCTAGTTTAAATGAATTATTCCCGATTCTTATTGCGGTGCTTGCTTTTTTTCTCAAAAGCATTTTGGACGGCAATAAAAAACAGCAGGGTAAGCCGAATAATAACAATAGGACTGCAAGCAAAAGCACTTCCCCTCTGCCGCAGGCCGGAGAAGAAAAGCCGACTAAAAAAGTATGGAACGGCTACAGGTGGGTTGACGTGCTTATTGAGGATGAATACCGCTCTTTGGATCCTTCACTTGTACCGAAAGATGTTCCGGATATCAATTATGATAATATGACTAATGTTTCAGTGCCCAAAGGAACAGAAGCCGCGCCAGTTACAATACTTGAAAGAATTGAAAAGGTGGAAAGCGCAAAATTGACTGCAATTAAGAAGAAATTCAAAGAAAAAAACACCCTAAAAGAGTTATATTTGCTTTCGGAAATTATAAACAAGCCGAAAGCATTCCATAAATGGCAAAGAAATACATTCTAAAGAAAATTAACCAGCCGGGGTTCGAAGCTAAAAGCGCAGATGAATCCCGGTTTTCTATTAATTATCAGAACCAGCTTAATCCCGCCCAGTTCGAAGCAGTAAAAGCAGTTGACGGTATTTATTTAATTATTGCCGGGGCCGGAAGCGGCAAGACCAGAACCCTTGTTTACCGTGTTGCCCGTCTTGTGGAACTGGGGTACGACCCGCAATCGATTCTACTGCTTACTTTTACACGAAAAGCCGCAAAGGAAATGCTGGACCGCGCCTCTATACTGCTTGATAACAGATGCTCTAAAATTAATGGGGGCACATTCCATTCCTTTGCCAACCTTACATTAAGAAAATACGCCAAGGCGGTAGGACTTGATAACGGATTCACTATACTCGACCAGGGGGACAGCGAAGATGTTATAAACCTTATTAGGGCTCAGCTTAAACTTGGCGAAAGTAAAAAAAGGTTTCCCAATAAACAGACAATATTCAAAATTTTAAGTCTCTCTGTAAACACCAACAGGAATATTGAAAATATTATTAACGAAGAATACCCCCATTTTGCCGAACACCTCGAAAAAATGATGCAAATAGGGGCATTCTATAAGGAATACAAGAAGAAGAACAGCCTGCTCGATTACGACGACCTGCTGGTTTACCTTAAACAGTTTCTGCTGGACCTCTCCCCCGCGGCTAAGACTTTTCTTGCCGGCATTAATTTTGTTATGGTGGATGAATACCAGGATACCAACTACCTGCAGGCTGAAATAATTAAAGGTCTTTCACAGCTAAAGCAGAATATTATGGTTGTTGGGGACGATTCCCAGTCAATCTATTCCTTCAGAGGGGCTAATTTTAAAAATATAATGCAGTTCCCTTCCTTATTTAGCAATGTAAAGGTTATTACCCTTGAAGAGAATTACCGTAGCACACAGGAAGTATTAAATTTTGCCAACTACATAATAGAGCACGCGCTCGAAAAATTTCCTAAGCATTTATTTACACGCAAAGCCGGGGGTGAACTGCCGGCAATAATTTCGGCCGCTAACGAAAATATGCAGAGCCGCTTTATAGTAGAAAGGATTCTTGAACTCCGCGAAGAAGGGGTCCCGTTAAATGATATTGCCGTATTGTTCCGTTCCTCGTTTTCATCATTCGACCTTGAAATTGAATTGAATAAAGCCAATATTCCATTCATTAAATTCGGCGGTATGAAGTTCATTGAAGCGGCGCATGTTAAGGATGTTCTTGCTTTCCTTCGCATTGCCCAGAATCCGCGCGATTTTGTAAGCTGGTACAGGGTGCTTCTGCTTCACGAAGGGATTGGACCGAAAAAAGCGCAGTTAATAATGGACGCAATTGCAGATTCGAAAATCAATTTCGACGCAAACAGCGAAGCCGTAGTGCCTAAAGGGTACCCCGACCCTATTTTTAACCTTTTCACACTTATACACGATATACATACAGCCAATAAACTACCTGCCGAAAAAGCCGAGAAGATACTAGATTATTACGAGCCTATTTTTAAAGAAAAGTACGATGACTTCAACAAAAGGAAAAAGGATCTCGATATTTTCATAAACATCTCTGAAAATTATAAGAGTCTGGATAGTTTTCTTGCCGATATGGCCTTAGAGCCCCCAAGCGACAGCGTAATTGATGTTGAAAGCAGCGAAAAGGAGAAGGAATATCTTACTCTTTCAACTATCCATTCGGCAAAAGGACTAGAATGGCATTCGGTATTCATAATACATGCGGCAGACGGGTTCTTCCCGTCAAGCCAGTCTTTCGAAAGCCTCGAATCGCTTGAGGAGGAAAGAAGGCTTATGTATGTTGCCTCTACAAGGGCAAAGCAGAACCTTTATGTATCGTACCCTATGCATATCTTCGAACGGCACAAAGGGGTAACCTTTGCCAAACCTTCCCGCTTTATAGAGGGGGTTTCGGAAGATCTTGCCGAAGAATGGCTGCTTGACGAGGAATATTAAACTTTTTTAATAAAGACGTTCCCGAACCGTTGCAGAGGGGCTGATATAAGCAGGCAGTTCAATGCCCCGATATAAACTTTAGGAACTTATTTGCATTTATTTAACTATAAAAATAAATTAGAACCTTATTTTTTGAAAAAATGGCAGAATTAGCAGAAGAAAAAAATATTACCACCAACCGGAAAGCCCGGCACGATTACTTCATAACCCAGACTTACGAAGCAGGAATTAGTCTTTTAGGCACCGAGGTAAAAGCACTGCGGCAGAATAAAGCTAATCTGACAGACAGCTATGCAGTAATAAAAGAAGGCCAGGTATGGCTTTTGAACGCCAATATAGGCGTATACGATTTCGGCAATATAAACAACCACGACCCGTTCCGCAGCCGCCGCCTCCTTTTGAATAAAAGCGAGATTAGAAAGCTAAACAGGGCTGTTATAGAAAAAGGTTGCACTTTAATTCCTTTACGGTTATACTTTAAGAATGGATTGGTAAAAGTTGAACTGGCGGTAGCTACAGGCAAGAAATTGTACGATAAGAGAGAAACAATTGCCAAAAGGGATTACCAGAGAGACCAGGAAAGAAAATACAAGTAATAATACGGAGTACAATATTGAGCAATAAACTTTTATTCCCTCCCCTAAACGAACAAATGGATTTAATCCGCCGCGGAGCCTCCGAAATTATTCCCGAAGAAGAACTTCAAAAGAAAATTGAAAAATCGATTAAAGAAGGGAAACAGCTTAAGATAAAGCTAGGCTGCGACCCCACGCGCCCCGACCTTCATCTGGGGCATTCGGTAGTACTGCGCAAACTTGCGCAGTTCCAGCAGCTTGGGCATCAGGCAATTTTAATTATAGGCGATTTTACCGGAATGATTGGAGACCCGAGCGGAAGAAACAGCGCCCGCCCTCCTCTTACGGTTGAAGAGACAAGAAAAAACGCCCAGTCCTACTGGGAACAGGCAGTTAAAATTCTTGACCCCGAAACAACAAAGATTATTCATAACTCCGAATGGCTAGGCAAAATGAGCTTTGAGGATGTTATTAAACTGGCTTCGAAATATACAGTTGCCAGAATGCTGGAAAGGGACGATTTCACAAAAAGGTTCAAGGGGGGTATCCCAATCAGCCTTCACGAAATTCTCTATCCGCTTGCGCAGGCAATGGATTCGGTTGCTATTGAAAGCGATGTAGAGCTTGGAGGAACGGACCAGAAATTCAATCTTCTGGTTGGACGCGATATACAGAGGGAATTCGGCATAGAACCGCAGGTTATACTTACCCTGCCCCTTCTTGTAGGCACCGACGGAACCGAAAAGATGAGCAAATCGTACGATAATTATATAGGCATAAGCGAACTGCCGAAGGATATTTACGGCAAAACCCTCTCTATACCCGACAGCCTGATTTATACATATTACGAACTTACTACAGATATACCCAATGCCGGACTTGCCGAGATAAAGAAAAATCTGGAGAACCCTGCTGTAAACCCGAGAGATATTAAAAGGGCGCTAGCGCGCCGCCTGGTGGCAATGTATTATAATGAAGAAACCGCTTTAGAATCGGAAAAAGAATTCGATAATATATTCGTAAAAAAAGGTTTGCCGGACGAAGTGCCGGAATTTAAGGTAGAAGGATTAAAAGAAATTGAGCTCGTTGAATTAATGGTAATAACCGGCTCGGCTCCAACAAAGAGCGAAGCAAGAAGGCTTCTTCAGCAAGGGGGCGTTACCATAGACGGAGCCAAAGTTGAAGATCTTAAATATGTTGTAAAACTCGAAAATCCTTTTATACTTAAAGTAGGAAAAAGAAAGTTTTATAAAATTACAAACTAAAAATAGGAGACTTGTGAATTGTACGTACCATCGAAAGTATTCTTTACAAAAGGGGTAGGCAAACATAAAGAATATCTTGCCTCTTTTGAATTAGCGCTCCGCAGCGCCGGAATTGAAGTTTGCAACCTGGTTGCAGTAAGCAGTATTTTTCCAGTTGGTGCAAAAAGGATTTCGAAGGAACAGGGAGTTAAACTACTCAAACCGGGCATGATTACACACTGCGTTATGGCGCGCAATGCCACTAACGAGCCGAACAGGCTGATTGCTTCGTCTATTGGCGTTGCAATACCAAGGGACAAAAAAATGTACGGCTACCTTTCGGAACATCATCCATACGGCCAGACTGAAAAGAATTCGGGCGATTATGCCGAAGATTTAGCCGCTTCGATGCTGGCTACTACTTTAGGCATCGATTTCGATTCGGATAAGGCATGGAATGAAAAAGAACAGGTATTCAAGATGTCGGGTAAAATTGTAAACACATTCAACGTTACCCAGTCGGCTCAGGGGGACAAAAACGGATTGTGGACAACCACAATAGCCGTAGCAGTTCTTCTTCCGTAAAATTACACAAGAGCCGCTTAAAGCGGCTCTTTTTATTTTCATTCCTCAATTTCATTATTACTGCACACATCGCAGTTGCGGCACGGTTTTTCACCTGGGAAGCCGAAATAATCCGATATAAACACCCTTCGGCAGGTAACCGATTTAAAATAATTCACCATAGAAAGAAGTTTCTTATTATCGTTTAATAGCTTCTCTTTCAGTCTCTTATCATCGGTCAATTCAGCAGGAAGTTCCCCCGCAAGTAAAAGGTTTTTGTTTTCTATATCCCCTTCAACGGCGCCGTAACGGTCCAGCATTGCAAGCACAGTTTCAACCCTGAAATCGTTTTTATCCTTAAAGCTCATTTCCTCGCGAAGGTAGTCAATTCCCATGGCATTTACTTTTTCGATACTGTGCTTTAGTATATCGTACACCCTGAAATAGTAATCGGCACCGGGGTTGGCCCATTTTATAAACTCCATCTGCGTATAAATATCCTGCTGGTTATAAAGCAGTGTGCAAATGGAATCTTTTCCGTCGCGCCCTGCCCTGCCAATTTCCTGATAATAAGATTCAAGCGATGAGGGCAATTCGGCATGGATTACGAACCGGATATCGGGTTTGTCAATTCCCATTCCGAATGCATTTGTGGCAAGGATAAGGTTTTCCCTCCCTTCAATAAAATCCCTCTGCGCTTTCTTTCTTCGGGAAGGTTCAAGCTTGCCATGGTATATGTTATGCATATAACCTTTATCGCCTATCTTTTCCGAGAAATATTCCAGCTTTTTAATTAAAGAAAAATAAATTATTCCGGGACCCTTATATTTATCCAGCGTTGCATATATAGCGTTAAAAGTATCCTTCTCATCGTATATATCAACTGTTTCAAGTCGCAGGTTGGGCCTTTCAATTCCCTCGTGAAAGATTTTTATTTCGTTCCTGGCAAGCCCCAGTTTTGCAATTATATCTTTCTGCACTTCGGGGGTGGCGGTTGCCGTAAGGGCTATAGTAAGCGGATTGCCCATCATCTTTCTAAATTCATCAATGCGCGAGTAATCGGGCCTGAAATCGTGCCCCCATTCCGAAATGCAATGGGCCTCGTCAACGGCAAGAAGCGATATTTCGGCATTCTTTATTGCCTCTGTAAATTCCTTTTTCCTGAAGCGCTCCGGTGTAACATAAAGCAGTTTTGCCCTCCCCTTTACAAATCTTTCAAGCCTTTCTTTCCTTTTATCCGCCGGAACTGTCGAATTTATAAATTCAGCCGGAATATTCCTCTTTTTAAGGGCATCTACCTGATCCTGCATAAGGGCTATCAATGGACTTATTACAATTGTGCCTCCGGGGAACATTAATGCCGGAATTTGATAGCAGAGGGACTTTCCCCCTCCGGTTGGCATAAGTACAAGGGTATGCCCCTTTTCCCCCGTCAGACGGCTTATAATCGCTTTCTGAGTGCCTTTGAATGAGGGATAGCCGTAATATTTATCTAATATTTGTTCTGCGCTCTCCATTGCTTCTCTTTTTATTCAATTCAGGGGGTGAAAATAAGAAATTCCCGATAGAATGTATAATAAAATATTTTTACCAATTTTGAGCAATTCACACTCTTAATGCGTCAAAATAGTTAAAATAATTTGGTGAATATATATGCGCATTATTTCAATAATACTTTTTATAGCTTTTCTTTTGCCTGCAACAATCTATTCAGAGTTTAACTCCTCTCATTACAATTTTGAACTATCGATTAAACCGGGAAGCAGCTACTTAAAGGCCAAATTTGCCCTTAAATATTTTAATAGACTAAATGACACGGACACGCTTACTTTTCTACTCCATAAGGGGCTTAAAATAACTTCATTAAAATCGGCGAGCATGAAAAGCTTTTCTTTTGATACAACCGGAAGGCCATTTTACCTCCTATTGATTTAATCTGCCATGTAGAATTTTAGGTTTGTTAATATTCGAGTCATAAAGAATAATATACACATCTTTTTCAAAAACACAGCCTTGCATTGGGTAGATACCATCATCTATCTTATATAACTCTACCATATCAGTACCGTTATAATGATAGATTCTATTTGTATTCCTATTATTAAGCACTATAAATGAATCTTTTTCATTTCGTCCGCAAATTATACAAAGAGTACCTTGTATCGAACTGAAGTCATTTTTCAGTTCAATATTGGAATTGTTATAATAATATATTTTATTATTGAAAATTATTATTATTTTATCTCCTACCCTCCTCATATCCAAACGGCTGTTATTACTAGTTAAAAAGGTTTTTAATTCTGAACCATTCCATATATAAAGATTCATTTTCCCATCCATATATTCGGTACTTATAAAAAGGATATCACCGTCTACGTCTTTAAATATTTTGAAACCATTCTTATATATTTTGGGCATATTAATGCGGTTCCATTGCGTACCATTAAATTTAAATATCCCAATTTCTTCCGTCGGATCTGAGCCAAATATTTTTGCCCCTATAAGATATACCTCGTTTGCTGAAACACCCCAAATCCGTTGAATTGTAAAATCATTATATTCAGGAAGTTTAAGTCTGGTAAAATACACCCACTGTG
>DAHYUM010000067.1 GCA_027398005.1 bacterium | reverse complement strand
CTTATACCCAGAAAGCCGTAATTACATTTGCCGTAAAAAATAACGAAGCGGCTGTTGTAATTACTACTGATGAACACACCCCTTCTGTTTGGAAAGAGATGGCAAAAGGGGCGGGGAGCAGCGCCGATTTGACCGGCCGCCTAAACATTACCTCTAAAACCGATTCGCTCAATTATAAAGCCGACCTCATTCTAGAAAATGTCTCATTCATCAGAATGCAAAGCGTTACTACATCCGCATTCGACGCGGCCAAAACTGCTGTAACTATTGCAATAGGGCTTATTGGCATAATGGCTTTATGGCTGGGGATAATGAAGGTAGCCGAGGAAGCGGGTATTTTGAAATCGATTGCCAATGCTCTGAGGCCTGTTACTAAATTCCTTTTCCCTGAAATTCCTCAGGACCATCCGGCCATGGGGGCTATGGTTATGAATATGTCCGCCAATATGCTGGGGCTTGGCAATGCCGCCACTCCGTTCGGCCTTAAGGCTATGGAAGAGCTTGATAAACTCAATACAGAAAAGGGAACGGCTACAAACGCTATGTGCACTTTTCTGGCTGTTAATACTGCCGGGCTTACTCTTATACCTGCCACGGCAATAGCTGTAAGGGCTGCATCGGGAAGCGCTAACCCGGGTATTATTATAGGCACTTCAATTTTCGGAGCCGGATGCGCTACTATTGCGGGCATTACCGCCGCTAAAATATTCGAAAGGATTTCGGCTAAAAACAACGACTCGAAAGCGTTATTCAAATTCATACTTAAAACGCTCGGTATTTTTGCGCTTCTTGTAATTGCCGTGCTCTTAATTATTAAATCGGGTGTGCTCAGTTCATCAAACGGTACGGCGGCCTCTGTTCTAAAAGATATTCTGCAGATTGTATCGGTTGTTGCCATACCTCTTGTTATTTTAATATTCGTTTCGCTGGCATTTATAAGAAAGGTAAAAGTATACGAATCTTTTGTTGAAGGGGCTAAAGAGGGGTTTAATGTTGCGCTTAAAATAATTCCCTATCTGGTTGCTATGCTCTGCGCAATAGCGGTATTCCGCAGCGGAGGAGGAATGGATTTTCTTGTTATGCTCCTAACTCCGGTTACAAATCTCATCGGCATGCCTGCCGAGGCTCTTCCGATGGCATTTCTGCGCCCGTTATCGGGAAGCGGCTCGCTCGGGCTGATGTCCGAAATTATGGCTACTCACGGTCCCGATTCTTTTCTTGGCGTTCTCGTTTCAACTATGTTCGGCAGTACCGAAACAACTTTTTATGTAATAGCATTGTATTTCGGCTCGGTTAATATAAAAAGGACAAGGCACGCACTTGCCGCTGGGCTTATTGCCGATTTGGCCGGCATGCTGGGCGCATTATTTATTGTAAAACTATTATTCGGACTCTTATGAAAGTATTCATAACAAAAGAACTGCCTGGCAATCCCGAAAAAATGCTGAGGAAAAACGGTTTCAAGGTTACAATACATAAGGGAAACAGGCCCGTAAGCAGGAGGGAACTGATTAAGGAAAGCGCCGATGCAGACGCGCTGATTTGCCTGCTTACCGATAAAATTGACAGGGAAATAATTGCGGGACTTAAGAAATGCAGAGTAATTGCCAACGTTGCCGTCGGTTTTAATAATATAGATATAGGAGCCGCAACGGAAAAGAATATTATAGTTACAAACACTCCCGATATTCTAACCGACGCGACGGCTGACCTTACGATGGCGCTTCTATTGGCCGCGGCGCGCAGAATACCGGAAGGGGAAAGAATGATGCGCGCAAATGCATTTAAAGGATGGAAGCCTGATCTTCTGCTTGGTGTTGAATTAAAGAATAAAATTTTAGGTATAGCCGGCGCGGGCAGAATAGGCTCGGCAGTGGCACAGCGCGCAAAGGCATTCGGAATGAAAATTATTTATACCGACCATAAACAGAACCCCGTTATTGATATTGAAGAGGGGGCCGAAATGGTCCCGTTAAACACACTGCTTAAAAAATCGGATATTATTTCATTCCATCTTCCCCTGAACCAGACCACAAGGCACATTCTCAACTGCGCCAATATTAAGCATCTTAAAAGGAATGCCATTATAATAAATACATCGAGGGGGGAAATAATTGAAGAGGAATGCCTTATTAAGGCTCTTAAAGAGAAGAAGATTTTAGCCGCCGGGCTTGATGTTTACGAGAATGAGCCGGAAATAAATAAAGAATTTCTTAAACTTGAAAATGTTGTGCTTTTGCCCCATATAGGGAGCGCAACCCGCGAAACAAGGGCAAATATGGCCTCTCTTGCGGCAGTAAACGTTTTAAATATTCTTAAGGGGAAAGAAGCTCAAACCCCTGTAAATAGAATAAATAATTGAAATTGAAATGGTTAAAAACTATTTTTTCATAAACAAAAAAGAAAAATTATTATGAGAATTGGAATACCTACCGAAACATTAAGGGAAGAAAAAAGAATTGCTCTTGCTCCGGCGGGAGTTGATGCTCTTGTAAGAGCCGGCCATCAGGTTTATATTCAAAGCGGTGCCGGTGCCGAAAGCCACTGTTCCGACGAAGAATACAGGAAACTTGGCGCTAACATTGTATATAATATAGAAGAAGTTTATCAGAGAGCCGAATTGATTGCCAAAATTGCCCCTCTTACCGAAGAGGAAGCCGATCTTCTGCAGGAGGAACAGATACTTTTTTCATTCCTGCACCTTGCAGTGGGCAAAAAGAATATTATTGAAAAACTGCTCCAGAAAAAAGTTGTTGCTGTTGCCTATGAATTAATCGAAAAAGACGGGCAGTACCCTATTCAGCAGTCCATGAGCGAAATTGCCGGCCAGCTCGCAATTCAGGCGGGTGAGCGCTATTTAAGAAGCGATACCCCGAACAGCCGCGGAATTCTGCTTGGGGGAATAGCAGGAGTAGCCCCTGCCGCCGTTGTTATTGTAGGCGCCGGAACTGTAGGCTTTAATGCCGCAAGGGCTGCTTATTCAAGAGGCGCGCACGTTATTGTGCTGGATAAGGATTTAAGAAGACTTAGAAGAATTGAAAACGAAATTTCTAAAAACATTTCTACCGTTGCCGCAAACCAGTATACTCTGGCCAGAGGTGCCAAATTTGCCGACCTTCTTATAACCGCTGTGCAGATTAAGGCCGAAAAAGCCCCGAGCCTTTATACCGAGGCTATGGTTAAGACTATGAAGAAAGGCGCTGTAATTGTTGACGTGTCAATCGATCAGGGGGGATGCGTTGAAACATCGAGGCCTACTACCATTTCCGATCCTATTTATAATATGCACGATGTAATTCATTACTGCGTTCCAAATATGCCGGCTCTGGTTCCTAGAACCGCCAGCTACGGACTAACAAACTCGTCCATAGAGTATATTATGGAAATTGCTGACCATGGATTGAATAATGCTCTGCTTGGAGACCCCGGATTGGCTAAAGGTGTTTGTACTTATAATGGTTTTATTTCAAACGAAGTAATCGCCGATACTTTTAATCTTGAATACAGGCGGTTGCATTTATTTTCAAAGAATTAGGAAATATTAAAATGATGATGGAAGAAGTTAAGGATAAGAAATCGGCAAGTGCGCCTTGGGTAAAGACCTACCGTTCCAAGCTCGTTACTGCCGAAGAAGCTGTTAAGGTTATTAAATCTAACGACAAGATTATAGTTCAGCCAGGATGCGCATGCCCACACGAAGTAATTAGAGCAATGGTTGAAAGAAAAGAAGAACTGCACGATGTTGAAATTTATCACATACTTATTGTCGGCGATCTTCCTTATGTTCAGCCAGGTATGGAAGGGCATTTCAAGCACAAAGCATTTTTCATCGGCGGCAACGCTAGAGGGGCTATTAACGAAGGAAGGGCGGAATTTATTCCCATTTTCCTTTCAGAAGTTACAATGCTTTTTAAAAGAGGCGTACTTCAGGCCGATGTAGCTCTAGTTCAGGTTTCGCCCCCCGATGAACATGGTTTCTGCAGTTACGGAATTGATGTAGGCAACATTAAAACCCCTGCCGAAAAAGCAAAGGTTGTTATTGCGCAGGTTAATAAGAATATGCCAAGAGGGCTTGGCAACAGCTTTATTCATGTGAATAAGATTAATTATATTGTTGAACACGACGCTCCCCTTGCCGAACTGCCTCAGGTTGACCCGAACGCTACTGCCGAAGAATTAAGAATTTTCGATATGATAGGTAAGCATGTAGCCAGCCTTATTGAAGACGGCTCGACACTCCAGATGGGTATCGGGGCTATTCCCGATTCTGTTCTCCGCTACCTGCACGATAAGAAAGACCTCGGCATCCATACCGAAATGTTCTCCGACGGGCTTATAGAACTTATTGAAGAGGGAGTAATAACAGGCGAGAAAAAAACTCTTCACCCGGGTAAAATTGTTGCAGGTTTCGTATTGGGCACAAATAGAGCCTACAAATTTATTGATAACAACCCTATATTCGAATTTCACCCGCAGGAATATATTAACGATCCTTTTATAGTTGCGCAGAATAATAAAATGATTGCAATAAATTCATGCATCGAAGTCGATTTAACCGGGCAGGTCTGCTCCGATTCGATAGGCACTAAATTCTTCAGCGGCATAGGAGGGCAGGTCGATTTCATCAGGGGCGCAGCCCGTTCCGAAGGGGGAAAACCGATTATTGCAGTTCCTTCGTATGTGCCCGGCAAGAATATTTCGCGCATTGTGCCTCAGCTTAAACCAGGGGCCGGCGTTGTTACTTCGAGGGGCGACGTTCATTACGTTGTTACCGAATAAGGTATAGCCTACCTTTACGGTAAGACCATTCAGGAAAGAGCGCGCGCATTAATTAATATTGCTCATCCCGATTTCAGGGAAGAGCTTTCTAAATACGCTAAAGAAGTTCTGCACGCTTAATATGATTGCGGTTATAGGGGACATACACGGATGCTATAATACGCTCGTTGAGCTGTATAATAATATAAGGGAGCGCTACCCCGATATACCCGTTTATTCGGTGGGGGATTTGATTGACAGGGGCCGTTTCAGCTACGAAGTGGTTAATTTCGTTATTACTAATAAAATTTATTTTACACCCGGCAACCATGATTATATGATGTATCATTTTTTCAAGGATAGCCAGAGTGTCTTTGCCCATTCGTGGGTGTTTAACGGAAGCGAATCCACTCTTGAATCGTACGAGAAAGTTGAAGCGGCCATTTTCAATCATATTGAATTTATAAGAAAGGCCCCCCTTTATTTTAATTTGAGCGATTGTTTTATCTGCCACGCGGGCATTTCAAATTATTATAAGAAAATTCTTAATCCCGATTTTAAGAACGACCTCGATTCACTTTATTCGGTTATATACGGAGACTACAGCAGCGACCATGGCGTATTATGGACCAGGGATTCGCTTCTTAATCTGGGCAAACTGCAGGTAATAGGGCATACCAAGCATCAGGAAAGTACCTATGTGGATGAAGCAAATGCGGTTTATATTGATACCGGGGCATGCGTTGGGAATAAATTAAGCGCAATTATTGTGCACGAAAACAAAATAATTGATACTTTCGGGCAAAAAACCAATATAAACGACATCATTTAGTGCAAAAATTCGTCCCTTTTAGTAAAAAAGTTTGAAAATAACATTCTAATTAGTAATTTTTGGGGCATTAAATTGAGAAGGAGGATTATAGAACTCTTGTTACTGTAGAAAATTTGTTAAATTGAAAGCGGGTTTACTCATTCGTCCTCATACTAAATATTGGTTTAAAAGCGGATTTAAGTTTTTAATTGCCCCTGTATTGATTTTATTAATCATCGGGTTAGCAGGTTTTAGAGATAATAAGAGCCATCCTTCTTCAAATGGGATTACCGATCCTTTATCTTACTATTATTCATTCCCCTCTTCTCCTTCAAAAAAAATTAAACAGATTAATATCTTCGATGGCAATTTCACCGGTTCCATTCCCGATTCGACTAAAAAGGCCAAACCGGATTCGACCAAAAAAGCATTGGCAGATACTACAAAGAAAGGGATTGTAACTCCCCCCAGGAAAAAAGACATTTCGGTTGACGGTGAGATGATACAAACAGCCAAACCGGATACCACAAAAAAAGAGGGAGCAAAAGGGGATAAGAAAAAAGAAGCCGCCCGGGAAGGGGAAATGAATCTTAACGCAAAGCGCGATTCTGTTAAAAAAGCCGCCGCAGATACTACAAAAGGGAAGCTGATTAAAGAAAGCGAAGCTAAAGCTGCTGCAAAGATTGATACCACCAAAATAGATACAATATCCCCCGATGTTAAAAAATTAATGCATATTACAAAGCCCGAGCCTTATATCGAGATAAATCCAAGATATAAATCGGGCTTTTACGATCCATTCCAGGCAAAGACCCAGCGGACAATAAAGCTCGATTCGACCGGCACAAATGTAATTATTTCTGAAACCGTTGCCGGGCAGACGATGAATCCTCCTATTGAAATGCCTATTCAGCAGTATCTTAAGATTAGGAGTGAAGGATGGTTCCGCGAAGCGTGGGAAAGGCCTTACCGCGCTTATGAAAAGAAAGAGGATAAAAAAGATCTTCAAAAATTAATGAGCGATTTTACAAAAGTAGATATCCCTCTTCCCTCTGTTTCCTTCTTAAGTATTTTCGGCGAACCTAAAATACAGCTCGAAGTTAACGGCTCGGTTAAAGTGCACGCCGGATGGCGGAACGAAACTACCGAAGGCTCTACGCTTGCCCTTCAGGGGAATACAAGGAACGAACCCGATTTCAGCCAGGAAATTCAGATTGGCCTTAATGGAAAAATAGGAGATAAGCTTACAATAGGCGCCGACTGGGGAACGAAAAGGAATTTCCAGTATGAGAATATATTAAAGATAAAATATACCGGCTACGAAGATGAAATAGTTCAGAGCGTTGAAGCAGGAAACGTTTCGATGCAGACCAGCCCTCTCATAGGCGGCAGCGAGGCCCTTTTTGGTGTTAAAGCCCTTTTCCAGATAGGTCCTCTGAAACTTACCGCGCTTGCTTCGCAGAAGAGAAGCCAGTCGGAGCAGAAGAGTATTACAAACGGTTCGCAGGTTTCAAAATTTACAAAGCGCGCATGGGAATATTCTACAAACCACTTCTTTATCGATTCCGTTTATGCTAATAATACGATATTCCACGATTACTACGGCAACAGCCCCTCAATTACACACGATGAACTTTACGTAACCGAAATAGAAGTCTGGAAAACCACTACCGGCATAATTCAGCAGGGAAATGAAAGAAGGGCAAACGCATATTTAGACCTTCCCCCGGTACCACTAAGCGGCATATACGATTCCTCATTCCGCGATTCCCTTCAGCAGACCGTTGCGGGAAGTATTATCGGCAACCAGCGTTTTGTTAAACTTGAAAGGGATGTAGATTACAGCTTTAACCCGTTTACCGGCGTTGTAAGTTTTAAAACTTTAATAAACGAATCGGAAGGTATAGCCGTAGCCTATAAAACAAGAACCGGAGTAAACTACGGCGAAATGGCCGCCAATACGGTCAATACTCCTATTATGGTTCTTAAAATGATTAAACCGCCAAACCTTCAGCCCTCGTTTGCAAAAGCATGGCGGCTCCAGCTTAGGAATATTTACCCCTTAGGCGGAAAGAAGATTAATAAGGAAGGGTTTAAGTTATATATTAAGTACCAGGTAGAAGGGGTTGAGCCGCAGGATAACATTAATGGCAACAAACTGCTTCATATATTCGGTTTCGATAATGTTGACGCGTCGGGTAACAGGAACCCCGATAACGAGTTCGATTTTATTCCCGATGTTACAATTATGCCCGAAACCGGTGAAATTATTTTCCCCGTTCTGGAGCCTTTCAGGAATAATATTCCTACTGAGATTTCGGACGATAAATATAAGTACGACAGCCTTTATACAAGTACTCCAACTATGGCAAGGCTTCAGACCCTTAAAGATAAATTCACAATTGAAGGGCAATATTCTGCCGCCACGACCTCTACAATCCAGATTTTTAACGCCGTAGAAAATTCGGTTAAAGTTACACTCGATGGAGTAGAGCTTAAACCGGGCACCGATTTTACGGTTGAATATATGGGCCCCGTTGCCGAGCTTACTATAAGGAACCCGCGCGCTCTTGTTGCGGGGGCTAACCTTAATATAAGCTACGAACAGAATGACATGGCCAATCTTGCCTCAAAGACTATGCTCGGGTTGAGAGGTATTGTAGATATAAATAAAGATACTAAATTAGGGTTCACGGCAATGAACCTTAACCAGCAGACTTTGAGCGATAAGGTTACTATCGGGCAGGAGCCTTTAAGCAATTCGATGTACGGAATTGATTTTACCGGTAATTACGAACTTCCGTTCCTTACCAAACTAGTTAATAACATTATTCCTACCAACGAAGTATCTAAATTAAATCTTGCGGGCGATTTTGCATATATAAATCCCGATCCGAATACGAAGAAAAGTACAATAACCGGAGACGGCGGAAAGAGCATTGCATACATAGACGATTTTGAGGGCTCGAGAAAAGTTATTCCCATCGGCTCAAATTACGGCGGATGGCACGATATAAGTTTTCCGAGGGTATATATTAATGGCGATAATGCCATCAACGCGAATAAAATGCCCTATAAGGTTAAAGTAAACTGGTTTAACGATATACGCACGATATATAACGTAACGGTAGGCGATTTATACGGACAGGAAAAGATGAACCAGACATCGCGCGAAGACCAGAGAATTGTAGCAATGGATTTCTGGTACAGACCCGATGAAAGAGGCTACTACAACAGGAAGCCTAATATAGGCGATAAGACGAAAGACTGGGGCGGTATTATGCGCTCCTTAAGTTCTACGGCAAATAACCTTGTTGAAGAGAATATTCAGTACATAGAATTTTGGATGCATATTGATTCGGCACCGAAAAACACAAAATTATATATAGATCTTGGCCAGATAAGCGAAGACGTTATACCCAATAACAAGCTCGATACCGAAGATAAAAACATGAACGATGCTTACGATCCGGGGGAAGATGTTGGCCTTGACGGTTTGAATGATGCCGATGAAAGAAACGATACTTCTTTAGACCCATCGGTTACCGACCCAAGCAACGATAATTATGACCCTACGGCCCCAGATTATTCGAAGATTAATGGCACCGAGGGAAACCAGACCAACATAGACCTTGGCCGCCTGCCCGACAGCGAAGACCTTAACAGGAACTGGTTCCTAGATAACGTAGATAACTTCTTCCGTTACGAAGTTCCTATAGATACACTTGCCGCCGATAACAGCTTTATTCAGGGGGGCGGTAAAGGGGGAAAAGGCTGGTATTTAATAAGAATACCACTTAATAAATATGCGTCTAAGGTTAATAACCCCGATCTCAGGATTGCTGAAACTATACGTTTCTTTGTTGCCGGGGCTGAAAGCGATGTACACTTAAGGTTTGCCGAAATTAACCTTGTCGGCAACCAGTGGCGTAAACTTACTCCTAAGGGGTACAATTCTCCAGAGGAAGATGAGACCATGCTGCTGCAGACTATTTCGCTTGACGATAACAAGAATTATACATCGCCTCCCGGCCTTCAGCAGGAAATTGACAGGACCAAGACCGATAAGACCGTTTACAAAAACGAACAGTCGCTTGACCTTGTTATAAATAATCTTCAGCCGGGGGATAAGAGGGAAATTATAAAAGATTACTCGCGCGGCCTTGACGTATTTAATTATAAAGAAATAAGAATGTTCGTTCACGGTGATGAAATACCCACGGTGAACGGAGTTTCATACGGCAAGAGTACCGGCAATATAGTTGCGGGCGATTCAATTTATAATGCCCAGCTCTATTTCAGATTTGGCGCAGATACGACTAACTTTTATGAATACCGGATGCCTGTTGAACCGGGATGGAAGGATATGGTAATTCCATTTGCCGAACTGACGGCAATTAAACAGGCGCGTACAAGAACAGATTCATTATGGCAGGTTCCCGTTGCCGGTAAGCCCGGTCATTTTTACGGCATTAAAGGCAACCCGACTTTAACATCGATAAAATTCTTTATTGTAGGCATTGTAAATCCTGCAAATGCAAGCACCGGCAATCCGATTACAGGTACGGTTTGGATAAACGAATTGAGGGTGCTGGATGCGGACAGCTCACCCGGATGGGCATATACTGGGCAGGGTACATTTAAATTGGCCGATATTTTCCAGGTCAACTTTGCATTGCAGAATAAGAATCCTTATTTCCACCGGCTTGCGGACCGGTTCGGCAACAGGACAGATGAATTATCATGGTCTTTATCTACCGAAGTGGACATTGCGAAATTTATACCTTTCGATATACCGGGGAGCAGTTTAAAACTTACATACACTAAAGCTAAGAGTGTAAGCAAGCCATTATATCTGTTCGGCACCGATATTCAAGTCTCGGAAGCTACAGCAAAACTAAGGGAGCAGATGCTTGCCGATGGTACTTATACCGAAGACCAGATTAAGTCCAAGATAGACAGTTTAACTAATGTCTCGAACACGACCACAGTAACCGAAACTTATTCGATGCCTAATATTGCACTCCGGCTTCCGGCTGATAACTGGTTTAACAGGGATGTTATTAACGGCATTACTTTCGGCTTCAACTATACCAAGCAATCGGGTACCGCACCTACATTAGTACAGTCAAATTCATGGCAGTGGGATGCACTTGCACGCTACCAGATAGATTTGGCCAGACGCGGATTTAATTTTGCCATTGCCGATATACCTATATTAGGCGAGGCTGTTAAATGGTCTTACGATTACGGCAATATAAGAATACATTATCTGCCGCAGACAATAAGTTTCGGGCTTACGGCGCGCAGGCAGTATAAATTCGATTTGGCAAGGAATCTTGTAGCCGCAAATACAACTAATGCTGCTGCAGGCGGAACGGCGGCAGAAAATAAACCGAGTATATTCAGGGATTTTACTACAACGCGTTACATGGAATTTGTATGGATGATGACTGAAAACGCTATGCTTAATCTTACCCTGAAATATAATTTGAATATCTCCGGTTCGAACGCATATCTGCTTGCCGATACCACACATCAGGCAAACATAAGCCGTTCCGAAAAAGATATCTGGCGCGATGTATTTTCCAAAGGTTTCTTCGGCAAAGATTTCCAGATGCAGCAGAATTTTGAATTAAGGGCTAATCCGAGACTCCCTTCACTATGGGATATAAATAAATATTTCCAGGTTACTATGTCCTATATTTCCAATTATACCTGGCGCAACGATTTTCAGCAGGGCGAGGTAGGGCGCAGCGCATTATACGATGCCACGCTGAGGTTTACAACCGCAATAAGATGGAAAGCCCTTACGGCTCCTCTATTTGCCACACCGCAGGAAACTGAAACGCAGGTTAATGCGCCCGCCGTAAGTACGGAAACCAGAAGAGGAAGGGGACGGGGTGCACGAGAGGGAGCCGAAGTGCCTGTGCAACAGGATAAAAAGGAAGTTGCAGACGAAGCAAATGCAGCTCCACCCAAGAATGATTCGGCCGCCGTTAAAACTGCCGAAATTATTATACCTCAAAAGGAAAAGCCTTCTACTGTATCGGCTGTGCTTACAGCATTAAAAGGTTTTGTGCAGTATGCGCTGTTCGATTACGACAAATTTGAATTAGGTGTAGATCTCGAGAATTCGCTTGGCGGCGGTGCATTGAAGGGAAGCGGAAACGGATTCAACAATTTCTGGGGATTCAACCAGAGTTTCGATAAGGGCCCTTCGCGTTTATTTATGCTCGGTTTAAGCAACGACCTCGGGCCCCGCGCTCAGAAAACCAATACAAGCGTTATGGATAATTTTACGCAGAAGGATAAAATAAGTTTTAAGACTTCGAAGACTCTTTGGGAAGGGGCCGATATTGAACTCAACTGGGATGTTTCATGGGGTCTTAACAAGAGCACACAAATGAAAGTTGAGGATGACGGCAGGCTTACGGTTCAGAACGTGAACGCTACCGGTACAATTGAAAGGACTTTCTTTACAATTCCTCCGGTTCTCATGTTTACTACTCTTAACAGCGGCATGAAGAAAGTAAATGAGCTTTACCAGCAGAATCCGGAGGACCTTTCTGACGCTTTTATAAGAGGATTTGAGACACTTCCGATACTTTCTAAACTGCCTATATTAAAGGATTTGATGAAATATATACCCAGGCCGAACTGGTCTTTTTCTTGGCAGGGGCTCGAAAAATTCCCTATATTCAGTTTTGCGAAACGTGCTTCAATTACAAATATGTATACATCAAATTACAGGGAAGGATGGCAGATTACCCCCGACGGTAAGACTCAGATTCAGCAGCAGAGCATCGATTTCGGATTCACTCCTCTTATAGGCATTACATTCTCATTCGACGGAATTTTGGGGGGTACGCTTAATACAAGTCTTAAGTATAATACCAAATCGGTTTATACCTTTAACGCAGGCACGGCGGTAAAGAACATTACATTAGGCCTGCAGAACGATATGGATTTTTCGGCAAGTTTTCTTAAATCGGGTTTTGAAATACCATTATTCGGAGTAGCCTTGAAAAACGATATTGAGTTTTCCATCTCCTACACAAGCGGGCGGACATCGAATATTTTATATAAGATGGACCAGTTCAGGGATGAAGGGGAACCTGTTGACGGGACTATAAGAACCAAAATTAGTCCGCGTGTTAAATACAATATGAGCCAGAAGGTAAATCTTTCGGTATTCTACGAAAGAACAACCGTAAAGCCCGAAGGCGCTTCGAGAACTCCTCCTATTACCACCAATTTAGCCGGTATAGACGTAGAAATAAGGATTGGCAATTAAAACGGCAAAGGTTTATGAATTATAAAATTCTATGGGTCGATGACGAAATAGAACTTTTGCGGTCGCATATTATTTTTCTCAATGAAAAAGGATATCAGGTGCAGACCGTTGCAAACGGTGAAGATGCCGTTAGCGAAGTAAAGGAAAAAAACTACGACCTTATTTTTCTTGATGAAATGATGCCCGGAATGGGAGGGCTTGAAACGCTTGCCCTTATTAAGGAAATAAAGCCCGATATTCCGGTTGTAATGGTTACAAAGAGCGAAGAAGAATCGCTTATGAATGAGGCAATAGGAAGCAAGATAAGCGATTATCTTATTAAGCCGGTTGTCCCTTCGCAGATTCTTCTCGTATGCAAAAAATTTCTCGAAGGGAAGAAGATTTCGAGTGAGTATGTAACAAAGGATTATCTTACCGATTTCAACCAGATTTCCGAAATGAAGCTCAATGCGCTTAATTTCAAAGAATGGATTGACTTATATATAAAGCTGACTAACTGGGAACTTGAGCTTAGCGAGCATCCCGAGCTGGGATTTACCCAGACTCTATCTGACCAGAAGAAAGAATGCAACCAGGAATTTTCCAAATTCATTGAAAGAAAATATAAAGAATGGATTAATAATCCCGGCGGTGAAGATACTCCTTTGTTTTCCCCTCAGATTGTGAACAAATACCTGCTTCCCCATGTTAGGAAGTCGGACCATCCCGTATTCTTCATGGTAATTGACTGCCTGCGGCTTGACCAGTGGCTGATAATGGAAAGGCATTTGAAGGAGTATTTTGACATAGAAAAGGATTATTATTATTCAATTCTTCCAACAGCAACGGCGTATGCGCGCAATTCACTATTTGCCGGGCTATACCCGAGCGATATTCAAAAATATTTCCCAGATTTATGGGTAAGCGGCGAGGATGACGAATACAGTCAGAACAAATATGAAAAGGAACTTCTTCAGCTTCTTTTAGACCGGAACAATATTAAACTGCGCAATGAACTAAAATATATGAAGATAATAGACCCCGAAGTGGGAAGGGCTTTCGAACAG
>DAHYUM010000066.1 GCA_027398005.1 bacterium | reverse complement strand
CTCTGGAGGTAAGGATCGAACAATTTGAAGCCGAAATCGAAGCGGAGAGGGGGCAGTATGGGGGTATAAATACGGAATCCGGCTCCTGTGGAAACAGCTATATTTTTAATTGATATCTCCCTCAGCTCATTCCAGGTATTCCCGTAATCGAGAAAGACCGCTACGCCGAAATTTTCGTTTAATTTCAGGCGGGTTTCGAAAGAACCTTCAAAAAGCAAATAACCCCCCGGCGTTGCCTGCTTTAAAAGGGCTTCAAAATCCTCATTGGAAAGATTCTGCCAATTGGTCGTGGTGCTTGTATGGGGTACAAGATCCCTGCTTTTCCAGCCCCTGACCGAGTTGCTTCCCCCGGCGTAAAAACGCTGGTTAATGGGTATATCTATTTTATTGCCCCGGTAAGTTATAATTGAGCCTGCCTTAAGCTTAACGGCAAAAACCGTCATATTCGGCTCCCACAAAGGGGTATATTTTGAGATACTCAAAATGGATTTGAAATAGAGGGGCCTGTTAAAAGGAGCATTGAATATTTTATTAAGCAGAAACCGGAATGAGTTGCCGTCTTCAACCAGAAGGGATGCCGATACCCCCTCGGTAGGAAAAATAATATTATTTGTCTTCTCGTGCCCGGCTACAAAACCGATTGTAGCGTTATCCCCTGTCTGCTCAAGGTTAAAGTTCTGTATTCCCGTTAAATCCACCAGGTTAAGCCTGTCTAGGGCATAAGAACGGACCAGATTATATTTTGAATATTCCCAGTTTATATAAGCCGAAAGGGAGGTAACAAAAGTATACGGGGTAAAGCTCGATTCGAAATCGAGATTAAGCCTTACGCCGTACAAAAGGGCGTCATACTGGCTTGCCCTAATCTGGTTTGTAAAATAGGTCTCAAGACGTGGGCGTATAGGACTTCCGAATAAGTATGGCTGTTCGAATGTGGCCCTCAAATCGGTATATGCCATCTGGGTAAAGTTTTTTGTAGCGCCCGTGACGGTAATGGTCATTTTACGCGCGTCGCCAAGAAAATTTTTACGGATGTATGAAAGAGCAAGACCGAGATTTAGTTCGTCATCTTCGTTATTGCCAATTATTTCGGGGGCAAGTTCGTTAAGTGATGTAATCTTGCCTATTATATCGAGGGGTACTACATTATTCCTAATATCTGCATAGCCTCTGTTAATTGCAAGGGAATCGAACAGGTTCGTATTCCACAAGCGGGACTGCCCCTTATTGTTTTCGTACTGGTTAAAATAAGTATCCGGTTTAACGCCGAAAATTTCCCTAATCAGCGAATCATCAATTAGGTCTTTGCCCGCCCCCACTTTATCTACCTTAATTTCGCTTATTTTAAATCGGCCCCCGGTCACAAAAGTCATTTTAACATCAACCTTATTTTTAAGGGTATCAATAAAAACTTCGGGCACCGGGTCCGATGCGTCCATATAACCGTTATTATTGAGGAACGATTTTACATATTCCTTTTTGCTTAACAGGGCCTTCGATTGGAAACGTTCAGTAGTATCCATAATAAGAGTACCCTGCAACTGGTTCTGAAGGTCCAGTGGAAGCCGTTCGAGGCCGAACACATCGAAATTGCGGTAATGGAAAGGGAGGTTCTCGGTAATGTAAAAGGCAAGCTCCGCGGTTTTCTTAAGGGGGTCCAGTTTAAATTCGGACTCAACCTTAACATTAAAATAACCGTTAGCGCGGTAACTGTTTTTTATAAGCTCAACATCAAGCGGAACCTTAGTGGAATCGAAATAGGTGGCTTTGGAACCGAAAAAGGTAAATGAATTAAGGAACTGAGAAAACCAGCCGGGCGATTCTTTCGAAAAGCAGATATCGGAAAGCTGAAGTGATGTAAAAAAAGAATTTCCGTGAAATTCAACTTTCTTAAGTTCATACTTTAGTTCCTGGGCATTGACTACTGCCCCCCCTAAAAGTAAAAGTGCCGTAAAGAGTAAAATTCTTTTTTTGATTGCCATACCTTATTCTTTAATTACCACCGGTGTGCCGCATTTAACAATGCGGAATAATTCGTCAATATCGGCATTGCTTAACGCAATCGATCCGTTTGTCCAGTTAAATGTAAAAGGCAGATTACGGAAAACAAAATCGTATGTGCCTATTCCCTGAATTCCAATGCGGGGGAACTGCTCCATTCCGGTAAAAGGATATACCCCCCGGTTTAAATTATTTATAATACTGATATATTCTTCCTTAGTAATCCATTTTTTTCTGTATGCTTCAACCACTTCATTCTGGGTGGGATAGCTCAAAAGGAGAAAACGGTGGAACCGTGAATTTGAATCGATTGAACAAATCTGATATTCACCAACGGGGGTTACATTATCAATAAACGATTCTTTTTCAATTCTGCTGCTTTTGCCAAATGCCGCTTTATATGTTTTAACCAGAATTGTATCCTCGTAAAGTTCAAGATGATAATTTTTCTTGCTTACAACAATGGCAGGCTTAGTAATGGAAGAGATATTTTTCTCTTTCATCGCCTCGTTTAATGTTTCTTCGCGGAAATTAAGTATTACGCCGTAAAGGATCATCCCGAAAAAAAATATAACTACACTGCCTATGATATATAGAATGTTTCTTAACAAAAGCCGTCCTAGGATATTTTATCCAGATTCCCTTACCTGCAAATATAAAAAAGTAAGCAATAAAAGGTTAGATTTCAATAAAAAAGGCGGGAAAACCCGCCTTAATTTTATTACCTAAACAGTATTTTAAGCCGTTTAAAGAGGCGGGCAAGCCCGCCTTTTAATTTTAGCGTGAGCCGCTTCTACAGCCGCAATAGCGGACATATTAACTATATCGCTTACTGTAGCGCCTCTCTGAAGGACATGAATAGGCTTGTTCATACCCATAAGAACCGGGCCGATAACTGTAGCGTCCGTCAATCTTTCGAAGAGTTTGTATGCTATATTGCCCGCATTAAGATCGGGGAATATAAGAACATTGGCTCCCCCTTTCAGGTATGAGAAGGGGAATTCATTTTCAAGAATTTCTGTAACTACGGCAGTATCTGCCTGCATTTCGCCGTCAACCATTAAATCGGGTCTCTTTTTGTGGATTAGTTTAACAGCTTCGGCAACTTTAACCGACTGAGGATACTTTGCGCTTCCGAAATTGCTGAACGAAAGCATTGCCAGCCTGGGATTGATATCGAATTGTTTTACTGTATCGGCAGTCATAATGGCAATATCTGCAAGCTGTTCGGCAGTAGGATCGATATTAACGGTAGTATCGGCAAAGAAATAGGCCTTCTTTTTAATAATTACTATGTAAAGGCCTGCGCAAATGTTGAATTCCTTTTTAACGCCAACACATTGAAGTGCCGGTTTAATAGTTTGAGGATAATGGTAAGTCAAGCCTCCTATAAGCGCATCGGCATCCCCTTCCTTAACCATCATAGATGCAAAATAATTCGGCTGATGCATAAGAATACGGGCTTCATTTTTAGTAACCCCTTTCCTGGCGCGCGCTTCGTAAAAATCGTTTACATATTTATCCAGTTTGCCGCTCTTCATCGGGTCAACAATTTCAAAATTCTTCGGGTCATAACCATAGCTAACAATTTTGTTTTTAATTTCCTCAACATCGCCAAGAAGAACCGGTTTACCTATTTCCTCGGTAAACACTTCGTTGGCGGCACGGATTATTTTTTCTTCTTCCCCTTCGGGGTAAACAATTTTCTTAGGACTTTTTTGTGCCTTATGGAGCATAACCCTTAGAATTTCCTGCGAGAAACCGAGTCTTTCTTTTAGTTCCTCTTCGTACGCTCCCCAGTCGGCAATAGGCTGGCGTGCAACACCGGTTTCCATAGCGGCTCTTGCAACAGCAGGTGCCACATTCCAGAGCACGCGTGGATCGAACGGTTTGGGAATAATGTATTCGGGTCCGAATGAAAATTCCTTACCGCCGTAGGCGTTAAGAACCACTTCGGGCACTTTTTCTTTTGCAAGTTTAGCAAGAGCGCGCGTAGCGGCCATTTTCATTTCTTCGTTAATTGTAGTAGCCCTTACATCCAGAGCGCCGCGGAAAATGAACGGGAAGCCGAGAACGTTATTAACCTGGTTAGGATAATCGCTTCTTCCGGTTGCCATAATAACATCTTCGCGCGCGTCCTTCGCATCGGGGTAGGTAATTTCGGGGTCGGGGTTGGCCATAGCAAACACAATAGGCCATTTGGCCATACTCTTAACCATCTCCTTAGAAACGATATTCCCTTTAGAAAGCCCCAGGAACCCGTCGGCACCTTTCATTGCATCGGCCAGATCCTTAAACTCAACATCCTGAGCGAACTGCTCTTTGTACTTGTTAAGGTCTTTTCTTTTTTTGTTAACGTGCCCTTTGGTATCGAACATGGAGATGTTTTCAGCTTTTACACCGGCAGCAATATACATGCGGCAGCATGCAATAGCCGCAGCTCCGGCGCCCGAAATAACAAGCCTCATTTTGCCCAGATCTTTACCGGTAATTTCGGCGGCATTGATTAATGCAGCGCACGAAATAATAGCCGTGCCGTGCTGGTCATCGTGAAAGACCGGAATTTTCATTGTCTTTTTCAGTTCCTCTTCAATTTCGAAGCATTCCGGTGCTTTAATATCTTCCAGATTGATGCCGCCGAAAGTCGGTTCGAGCATCTGAACAGCTCTGATAACTTCCTTTGGATCGTGGGTATTAAGTTCGATATCGAAAACATCAACATCTGCAAATCTTTTAAACAGAACACCTTTACCTTCCATAACCGGTTTACCGGCTGCAGCGCCTATATCTCCCAATCCGAGAACAGCGGTGCCGTTGGAAACTACACCAACGAGGTTGCCTTTAGCGGTATACTTGTAGACATCCTCTTCATTTTTTTCTATTTCGCGGCAGGGTTCAGCAACACCGGGGGTATAAGCCATTGAAAGCTCTCTTGCAGTATAACAAGGTTTAGTAGAGATTACCTCAATTTTTCCTTTACGCCCATCACTATGATACTTAAGCGCTTCTTCTTTGCTGATACTCATTGTTTTTCCTCTCAAGGTTAGATTGTTTATTAATAAATATCCCTTTGGATAAATTAAAATAGAAATATTTTTTAAAACAAAAAAGCCGTCGTTTAAATAGACGGCTTTTAAATAAAAGAACTCAAGTATTTCAAACTTCCATTATTTCTTTCTCTTTATGCTTAATTATTTCGTCAACCTTGCCGATGTGTTTATCGGTAATTTTCTGGATTTCGTCTTCGGCCTTTTTTCTATCATCTTCAGTCATTTTCTTCTCTTTTTCCTCTTTTTTGAGGTGTTCGTTGGCATCGCGTCTTACATTACGTAGGGCAACTTTAGATTCTTCGCCGAATTTCTTAATAATTTTAACAAATTCCTTTCTTCTTTCTTCGGTAAGGGGGGGAATAGGAATTTTAAGGTTTGTACCGTCGCTTAAAGGATTAAGCCCCAAATCGGAAGCAAGAATGGCTTTATCGATTACCTGCACCATCGATTTATCCCACGGGGTAATGGAAAGGGTATGTGCATCGAGAACCGAAACGTTAGCCACCTGGCTTAGTGGGGAAGGAGTACCGTAATAATCTACTCTAACGCCGTCTAAAATTGCTGTTGTAGCTTTACCAGTTCTGATTTTCGAAATTTCATTTCTGAAAGCCTCAACAGTCTTATCCATCCGGTGATCGGCGTCTGATACAATAGTATTCATAAAAACCTCTTTTATTTTTTAACCTTTTTTGTCTCTTTTAATTCAAAATTCCCTACTGAAGTTCCGACATTTCTGCCTGTAACAATTTTAAGAAGATTATCCTTCTTATCCATATTGAACACAATAATGGGGAGATTATTTTCCTTGCAAAGACTGATAGCGGTTAAATCCATAACTCTCAGATTTCTCTGTAGAACGTCAATATAGGAAATTTCTTCGAACATACTAGCTTTTGAATTTTTTTCAGGATCCGAATCATAAATTCCATCCACCCTTGTGCCTTTAAGAATAGCATCGGCTTCAATTTCAACAGCTCTAAGAGAAGCGGCGGTATCGGTGCTGAAATAAGGATGCCCCGTTCCGGCGCCGAGAATAACAATTCTCCCTTTTTCGAGGTGGCGTATGGCTCTGCGCCTGATATATGGTTCGGCAATTTCATCCATATGGATAGCGCTCATAAGGCGTGTATAAAGGCCGTGGCTTTCAAAGGTATTCTGAAGGGCCAGGGAATTTATCATTGTAGCCAGCATACCCATCTGGTCTCCGGTAACCCTGTCAATACCCTGCTTATCGGCATTAAGGCCGCGGTAAATATTTCCGCCCCCAATTACGACGCCAACCTGCACCCCCAGATCGTGCACTTTTTTAACTTCCTGAGCAAAAAAGTTAAGAACCGCGGGGTCAATTCCATGCCCTTTATCCCCCATAAGGGATTCGCCGCTGAGCTTTAATAATATTCTTCTGTACTTTAATTTTGTCTTCATAGTTTGTAATATAAAAAAAAAGGCCTTATTAAGAAACAAGGCCTTTAAAGTTTCAATTATTTCTTTTCATCGCTTAAGTGGAACCTGTGGAAGAGGGCAATTTTAGCCTGAGTACCGTTGTTCTTATTGAACTCAGCAACCAGATCGCCAATTCTCTTAGCGTTATCTTTAACAAAGAACTGTTCAACCAGGCAGTTTTCTTCGTAATACTTGCCAAGTTTGCCTGTGGCAATTTTTTCGAGAACCTGTTCCGGTTTGCCTTCTTTACGGGCAACTTCTTTGTAGATTTCAATTTCCTTATCGAGAAGGTCTTTTGGAACTTCTTCGCGGTAGGTGAAACCGGGTTTCATAGCGGCAACCTGCATTGCAATATCTTTTACAATAGCTGAAAGCTCGCCTGCTTTGGCAGAATCGATGTTATCAACGCGGACGAGAACGCCGAGTTTAGAACCGTGGTGGAGATAATCCACAACAATGCCGTTATCGGAGTTTTCAATTTTGAAGCGTTTGATTTCAATTTTTTCGCCAATTTTACCAATTACGGCATTGAGTTCTTCTGAAATATTCTTTCCTTCGAAAGTCATAGCCAAAACTTCATCAACATTAGCCGGTTTAGCGGCGAGAATAGCGTTAAGAATAAAGTTGGCAAAATTAACAAAGTCATCGCTGCTGGCAACAAAGTCGGTTTCGCAGTTAACTTCCAGAATGAGAGCCGATTTGCCGTCGTTGAATACTTTAGTTAAGATAATTCCTTCGTTAGCGCTTCTTTCTGCTCTTTTAGCAGCAACGGCAGCGCCTTTTTTCCTCAATATTTCAATGGCTTTTTCAAAATCTCCTTCGGCTTCGGTTAATGCCTTTTTGCAGTCCATCATACCGGCGCCGGTTTTTTCGCGGAGCTCTTTTACTTTTGAAGCTGAAATTTCCATTTTTATTTTATCCTTCTTTTTTACAATTTCAAATTATTCAGATTTCTGTTCGTTAGACTCTGCCTTAGGTTCTCTCGGCTTTCTTTCGGGCCTGTCCCCTTTTCTCTCATCAATCTTAACGCGGCGTACTTTAGGTCTGCCTTCTTTCTTATCGTCTTTCTTTTCCCCTTCTTCGGTCTCTTCGTTTACTTTCTTTTCTTTTTCTTTTTCGGCGGCTTCGTGTGCTTTAAGTTCTTTAGCTTTAGCCTGTCCTTCAATAACGGCATCGGACATAACTTTAAGAATAATTTCAATTGCTCTCGAAGCGTCGTCGTTAGCGGGTATTACATAGTCAACATTATCGGGGTCGCAGTTAGTATCAACAATAGCGAAGATAGGGATGTTGAGGCGCATAGCTTCGCGGATAGCGATAGCTTCTTTCTTAATATCAACAATAAAGAGAGCGCCGGGCATTTTAGCCAGGGTTTCAACGCCGTCCAATACTTTTCTAAGTTTATCTTTTTCTCTTGTTAAGAATAATCTTTCTTTCTTTGTAATTTTTTCGAATGTACCGTCAGTTTCCATTTTTTCGATATTCTGAAGGTGCTTAATGCTTTTGCGGATAGTGGCAAAGTTTGTAAGCATACCGCCTAACCAGCGTTCGCTAACCCAGTTTGCGTCGCATCTTTTAGCTTCGTTAACAATAGCGTATTTAGCCTGTTTTTTTGTGCCTACGAATAAGATTCTTTTATTCTGGGCAACAATGTTCATCAGCGCGTCTGCGGCCGATTCAATAGCGGACTGAGTTTTCTTTAAATCGATAATATGAATCCCGTTCTTCTCCATGAAGATATAGGGTTTCATTTTGGGGTTCCATCTGCGTGTGAGGTGACCGAAGTGTGCGCCTGCTTCAATAAGAGCAGTCAAATCTACTTTACTCATTTTTACTCCTGTTTTTATCTTCTATTCTCTTCATACTTGCCTTTCATCCCCTTTTCAGGCGGGGACACAGGGGGCAAATCCGAGAATATGAATAATGTTTATTAAAAAATTATCTCTTAGAGAACTGGAATCTTTTTCTAGCTTTAGCCTGACCGTATTTTTTACGTTCAACCATTCTCGGGTCTCTTCTTAAGAAACCTTCAGCTTTAAGAGCAGGTCTTACTTCAGGGTTAAGCGCTTCTAAAGCTCTTGAAATGCCAAGACGAATTGCTTCAGCCTGCCCTGAAATACCGCCGCCGAGAACATTAGCAAAGAGATCGAACTTTCCTAATGTATCGGTAACTTTAAAAGGGCCTAAAATATCGTCGCGGTGAATTTTCTGAGGGAAATAAGCCTCAAATTCGCGATCGTTAATTGTAACTTTGCCCGAACCGTTTCTTAAATAAATTCTTGCAACAGCGTTTTTTCTTCTTCCGACGAATAATTTATCTATCATTAATTACCTCTTAAAAACTTAATACTTCAGGTTTCTGAGCAGAGTGAGGATGATTTTCACCTGTATAAACTTTTAATTTCTTAATTATGTGTTTGCCTAACTTAGTTTTAGGAAGCATTCCTTTAACAGCGTTTTCAATGGCGAATTCAGGATTTTTCTGCATAACTTCCTGGAACGATTTGAATTTGGCGCCGCCCGGATACATTGAGTGAGAGAAATAGGTTTTCTGTGTTTCTCTCTTGCCGGTTAATTTAACTTTTTCGGCGTTAATGACGATAACGAAATCGCCGGTATCCATATTAGGTGTAAAAGTAGGTTTATTTTTACCTCTAATTACCCTGGCAATCTGTGCGGCCAATCTACCTAATACCTGGTCTTTGGCATCAACAACATACCATTTCTTGTCTGCATCTTCGGTTTTAATAAACCTTGTAATTCTTTCTTGCTTCACTTTATGCCTCCAAAAACACACTTTTTCTTATAATAAAGGCTTCAAATATATCCCCACATTTGGTAAATGTCAAGAAAATGATGTTTAAATCTATTTATCCCCCTTAAAAACCCTCAAAAATACGGTTTTTGCCCCCTTTTTTAAACCCCCGGTTCCCTTATTTTGTCTTATTGATGTACCCGGCGCCTGATAATTTATTTGATTGTTTCTGGTTAAATTTGACCCGATAAACAGAAAAATTATCAACCGGCTTTTTAGATTTTTGCGAGAGGATGAAATGAAATTATTGACCAAGGGACTTGTAATTTTAACTTCGTGCATTTTGCTTTATTCATGCGGTGAGAAAAAAGTGGAAGTTAAGGAAAAATATGTTAACCCTGCTTTTCTTGAAAACCTTACCGACGCATACGAAACAGTGAATAAACGTTTCTCTCTCGATTTTAAGGATCTAAAGAAACGATTCGGCGAACCGGCTAAAATTGCCATCGATTCGGTTATTGGACAGACTATTAATGAAAGGGATATATACGACAGCACTTACACTTTTACCTACAAAGACCAGGTTTTCCATTACCAGAAACGGACATACGACCAGAAATACTTTCTTACCGAAATTGATATAAACGGCGATTTCAGGGCAAAACAGTTTACACTTCAGATGAACGAACCCAAAGATGAATTTCTTTCCTATTTCGGCGATCCTTCCATTACTACCGTTAAAGATAACCGGGAGGAACTTACCTACGCGCTTTACAAGGATGAAGAAGGGGTATATTACGATTCGTTTGTATTCATTTTCGTTGACGGTAAATATACAGGATTAAAATATATTCCTTATCTCGAAATCTATCCCGAAGAACAGGAACAACAGCAGAATAACCAGCAGACAGAACAACAGGAGATTATTCAGTAATTTTAATTCCCGTCGGCTTGAGCCGACGGCAAGTTTAAAAATAATATTTTCTGCTTCTTTGAATTCAGAAATACTTACCAATCCTGATTTATTCCAATCCAGTTTTGTCAGCTTCAATTCCCGTTCGCTTAAGCGAACGGCAAATATTAATAAGGCAAGTTTAGATATGGCAAGTCCAAATACAGTAAATCCAAATTAATTTAAATATGACAAGTTTAAATACGGCAGGTTTGGACACATCATAATTCAATAATTCGACAATCAAATATAAAATCTAATTTTTTGATTTAGTATATTCCTGCGGAATTGCAAACAGGCTTATATCGGGCAGGGCATTACTGAATTCAACTGCTTCGAATGAATAAACCGTTTCTCCATTTTCATCTTTTATATTTATTGCAACGGGGAATGTTTTTTCTTCTATTACATATTTCTTCCAGTCAATTGTATATTCCGGCATGGCCTCAATAATTCTGTAATCCACTTGCAGATTGCTGTTTACCCACAGCTCTACCGTAGAAAATTGATTTTTTATAATCCACTCCCTGCATTCGAGGCCTAATATGTTCATTCTCTTTTCTGTTTTTATAAATTTAACTTCATCCTCGTTATTGTCGAATAATGGGGGTTTTCGGTTAATAAGGGTATCCTTTAAGTCGCTGTATTCTGTATAAATCTGCTCCGGCGGATATAGCACAACTCCAATTCCCGCGCCGAAAAGAAAACTTTTACCGGTTTGCCCCTTAGAATTAGTCTGGTCAAGCTTCTGGTTGCTGCCGTTTATAAATAGATTAAGTCTAATTGTTTCCCCTTCTGACTTTGCAATATATTTAACCGTTCCCCCCTTAAACTGCTGTGCCTGAACAGAGCAAACCGCAATAACTAATAATATATAGATAAACATTATTTTCATTTTTTCACCGTTCATCTTGCCTTATTAAAGATATGTATTTTTTTATAAACCGGCATAAAAGAATAACATAGCCGGATGGCACTGATATAAAAATTTAGTAAATTTAATTTTTATTATTGGGCAGCAAATGAGATTTCTCGTAACAGGAGGCGCCGGATTCCTCGGCATTAATTTAATTCGCTTTCTTGTAAACAAGGGGCACGAAGCGGTTTCCCTGGATATTGCTGAATTCGATTATCCCGATATAAAAGATAAAATTGAAATTATAACCGGCGATATACGAAACGAGAGCGCTGTTGAAAGGGCAATTAGAAATATTGATGTTGTAATCCACACCGCGGCGGCTCTTCCACTCTATACCCCCGGAGAAATCCATTCTACCGATATTATAGGTACAAGAAAGCTTTTAACTGCCTCCCAAAATGAAGGGGTTAAAAGATTTATCCATATTTCCTCTACCGCTGTTTACGGAATACCCGACCACCACCCCATTTATGAAACTGACCGGCTTGAAGGTGTGGGGCCATACGGAATAGCAAAAATTGAAGCCGAAAAGGAATGCATCAAATTCAGGGAAAGAGGAATGTGTGTTCCCGTTATACGCCCTAAATCTTTTGTAGGACCCGAGCGGCTTGGTGTTTTTGCTCTCTTTTATGATTGGGCTGAAAGCGGAAGGAATTTTCCTATGCTTGGCAGCGGAGATAACAGATACCAGCTTCTTGATGTTGAAGACCTTTGCGAAGCAATTTATCTCTGCGCCACACTCGATGAAAATCTGGTAAACGATACATTCAACATAGGCGCAAAGGAATTTACTACCATGAGAGAGGATTACCAATCCGTTTTAGATTATGCCGGATTCGGGAAAAAAATAATTCCCCTCCCCGAAAAACCTGCTATTGCTCTTCTTAAAATACTCGAATTTCTTAAAATCTCCCCCCTTTACAAATGGGTTTACGAAACCGCCTCGAAAGATTCCTTTGTTTCAATTGAAAAAGCGGAAAAAATCCTCGGCTTTTCCCCAAAGTACTCAAACAAAGAGGCACTAATAAGAAATTACAAATGGTACCTCGCAAACCGGGCTTCCATAGCCGGCCGGACCGGAATTACCCACCGTGTGCCCTGGAAACAGGGAATTTTATCACTCGCTAAGCGCTTTTTTTAAAATTTTAAGCCTTTTCAACTAATTCTGATTTTAATAGTTTATTATTCCTTTCCAGTAATTATATTTGCGGTTAAGAAAATAATTAATTTAAAAAGGAGCAGATAAATGCCTACAAAAAAAGACTTCCTGAAAGATGTAATTAAACACATCGATATTAAAGAACACAATGTAATTCAGCTCGTCGATTCGATGGAGAAAATGGCTTTCTCGGCAAGGGACTTGAACCGCGCCGCCAATATATACGATATGATGCTTAAGGATAAGGAATGCGCTGTTATTCTTACTCTTGCAGGCAGCTTATTCAGCGCCGGCTTAAAAAGAGTTGTCTACGACCTCGTTTCGAACAACATGGTTGATGCGATTGTTTCTACCGGAGCTATTATGGTTGACCAGGACTTTTTTGAAGCCCTCGGATTCAAGCATTATGTAGGCACCCCTTTTGTTGACGATAACGTAATGCGCGATCTCCATATTGATAGAATTTACGATACATTCATCGACGAGGATGAACTCCGCGTTTGCGATGAAACAACCGAGAAGATTTTCAATTCCCTTGAACCGCGCCCTTATTCATCGCGCGAACTCCTTTGGCATTTCGGCAAATACCTCGATGAAAACGGCGGTCCTAAAGTTGAAGACAGCGTTGTTTACGCAGCTTATAAGAACAACGTGCCTATTTTCGTTCCCGCATTCTCCGATTGCTCTGCCGGTTTCGGAATTGTTATGCACCAGCACAACAACCCCGAAAAACATGTATCAATCGATTCGGGAAAGGATTTTTATGAACTTACGCAGATTAAACTCCACAATAACGAAACCGGCATTTTCATGATTGGCGGCGGCGTTCCTAAAAACTTTACACAGGATATTGTTGTTGCGGCCGATATACTTCAGGAAGACGCCCCTATGCACAAATACGCTATTCAGATTACTGTTGCCGATGTGCGCGACGGCGCTCTTTCGAGCTCTACATTAAAAGAAGCCAGTTCGTGGGGTAAAGTTGAAACCACCTTCGAACAGATGGTTTATTCCGAAGCTACAATTGCAATGCCTTTAATTACCGGTTACGCTTACCATAAAGGCTCATGGAAAAACAGGACTAAAAAAGAATTGACGAAAATCTTTAAAAAATAAGTTTATTGGTTTTGTTTGAATGGATCCCGCGCCCTTTTGGGGGACGCGGGATTTTTTTTAAGATTTATTCTGCCTATCGGCTACTGTCTTAAATGCGAATGCATACATCTGAATCTGCTTGAGCATTGCGGCAAGACCGTTCTTCCTGGTTGGCGACAGGTGGTTGTCAATTCCAAGTTTCTTTAAAAAATCGGGGGGAGTGCTTAAAATTTCCGCAGGGGTTCTTCCCGAATATACTTTAATAAGAAGAGCTATAAGCCCCTTTACAATCATTGCGTCGCTGTCTGCGTCGAACCAGATTTTCCCCTCTTCAAAACGGGCATTAATCCAAACCTGGCTCTGGCATCCGTTTATTTTGTACTTTTCATTCTTATATTCTTCCCCCAGCAGCGGAAGCTCGCGCCCCATTTTTATTATAAGCGCGTAGCGTTCATCCCATTCCTGAAGTTCTTCAAAATCCTCTATTATCTTCTTCATCTGAGCAGAATGTCGAACGATTAATTGATCCAGAGGAATCTCTGCAGAGAGCTCTTGTGTACTTCCTATTTCTTGATCTTGTTCGATCCTAGAACTGGAGTGATTTAAGTATTTCCTTACTTTACTT
>DAHYUM010000065.1 GCA_027398005.1 bacterium | reverse complement strand
AAAAACAGATTTATAGGCACCACCGAAAATGTGCATCAGCTTGGAATTGACTGCACAGTTGCCGATTTGAAAAGGCCTATCTTATTTGATATTGATGGACAGAAAATTAATTATGACGGAAGCAATGACAACAGGACCTCTGTTTTATTTGAGAAGAAGGGGAATGAATGGGGCATTATTGATAAAATAAACATGGCCTATAAAAACCCGAACCGTTACGGAACTTTCAAAAGCGCAATAAACCATAATGTGGTTTTTGTTTACGGCACCAGGGGGAACAAAGAAGAAAATGAGTGGTCGTTTAATAAGGCCCGTTACGATGCAGAATTGTTCTGGTACCAGGGGAATGGAAGCATTAAGGTTATAAGCGATAAAGAGCTTACTGCTTCGGGGGTAAAAGAGAATAACTATGTTATTTACGGCAATGCCGAAACAAATGCCGCGTGGAATATTCTGCTTAAAAACAGTCCCGTGCAGGTTTATAAAGGAAAAGTTAAAATAGGCGCCAAAGAATATAAAGGGAAGGACCTTGCATGCGTATTTGTAAGGCCCATTGAAGGAAGCGGAATAAATAGTGTAGGCGTTGTTGCCGGAAGCGGAATTGAAGGAATGAAACTTACCGATAGAAGGGGATATTTACAGCCGGGGAGCGCATTCCCCGATTTAATGCTGCTTAACGGCGAAATAGCTGAAAAGGGTGTTGAAGGAATACTCGCAGCCGGATTCTTCGGGCTCGATTGGTCCGTTGATAACGGGGAAATTGTTTACAGGAATATGAAATAAAATATTAAGGATATAAAATGAATTACGGAAAATTCAGCAGGGACGGAAAGGAATTTATAATTGAAAATGTTGAAACCCCTACGCCATGGATAAATTACCTTTATAACGGAAGGTACTTTGCAACAATATCCAATAACGGCGGGGGTATTAGTTATTATAAGAGTCCCCTGCACGGCAGGATAACCCGATACAGAATAAATGACGTGCCGCACGACAGGCCCGGCAAATTTATTTATGTAAAGGATGAAGAGACTAAGGATATATGGAGCCTGACCTGGCAGCCGGTAGGCAAAAAGAGGGATGCATATAAAATTATTCACGGGTTCGGATATACAAAATCGGAAGCCAAATTAAAAGGGATTAAATCATCGGTTCTCTTTTTTGTGCCTCAGGATGCCGACTGCGAAATTTGGAAGACCACACTAACAAATAAATCGGGTAAACGAAGAAAACTAACCCTTACTGCCTATGTTGAATTTGCGCTTGGGCATGCAATGGTGGATATAATTAACCAGTGCGACGACCAGCATTTTAACAGGGTATATTTCGATAAAGGGCTAAACTCGCTATTTGCCACAAAGACCTACTGGGTAACCGCAACAATGGGAACCCAGCAGCAGGAAAACAAGGAATGGGACCAGTGGGCATATTTCACATCCAACTATAAAGTAAAGGAATATGAGACCATGAGGGAACGGTTCATTGGCAATTACAGGAATGAGAATAACCCGATTGCAATTGAAAAGGACTCTTTCACAAACATGGATACCGATTACGGGAACAGCGTTGGGGCAATTAAGATTGAAGTTGAATTAGAGCCGGGGGAAACCAAAGATATTATTTTTACGCTTGGGGTTATTGAAAAGGAAAAATTTGAAGAGCTTAAAAATGATACGGTAAATAAATTCAGTACCGTTGAAGCTGTCGATTCTGCTTTTGAACTACTCAAAAAAGAATGGGAAAATTATTTTGCCTATACAAGCGTAAAAACACCCGATGAGCAGGCGAATATATTCATGAATTACTGGACTCCCTATCAGGCAAAAGTGGCTTACGATGTAGGGCGTGTTGCCAGTTTTTACTATTGGGGCATAAGCCGCGGTTTCGGATTCAGGGATACGGCGCAGGATACGATTGCCGTCACTATATCCAATCCCGAAAAAGCCAAAGAGAGAATCTGCCTTCTTGCGCGGCAGATGTTCAGCGACGGCAGGGCTTATCATCATTTTTACAAAGACGGACAGGGGGAACTTACCAAACATGCCGATGACCCTCTCTGGTTTATTCTTGCTGTTACCGATTACATTAAGCAGTCCGGTGATGAAGCGATTCTGGATAGAGTGGAGCCTTTTGCTGATGGTAAAGAGGGAACGATACTGGACCATCTTTTTGCGGCAGTTAATTTTGCGCGTAATAACAGCGGGGCGCACAGCCTGCCTGTTTTCGGCAGAGGGGACTGGAACGATACCCTTGATTATATAGGGGGCGAAAAAGGGGGCGAAAGTGTTTGGGCCGGAATGTTCTATGCCGCTATGCTTAATTATCTTAAAGAACTTCTTATTTCGGTTAATAGGCCCGAAAGGATTGAAGAAGTTGAATCCGTGCGCAAAAAACTTGCCCAATCTATTGAAGAACATTGCTGGGACGGCGAATGGTACATACGCGCCTTTGACGGAGATAACAATAAAATTGGAACCAATGAAAATAAGTACGGCAAAATATTCATTAATACACAGAGCTGGCCGGTAATTGCGGAGCTTCCTTCGAAAGAGAGATTAATCAAATCGCTGGACAGCGTTAAGAAGGAATTAGATACCGAATTCGGCCCTAAAATATGCGCGCCTGCATTCAGGGAAATTAACCCCAGGATTGGACTTATTACCCGCTGTGTATGGGGCAAAAAAGAGAACGGAGCCGTGTTCTGTCACCCGACCACATGGCTCATTCAGGCCGAGACTATTATGAGAAGAGGCAACAGGGCATTCGAATATTATAAAAAGCTTTTGCCGAATGCCGTTGACGGAGATGTTTTTAAGGCTGAACCTTATGTCTATTCGCAATATATTACAAGCGACGAACACGAATCCGCCGGAAGGGCAAGCCATTCATGGCAGACAGGCACAGCGGCATGGATGTTTAGAGTTTGTCTGGACCATATAATAGGAGTAAGAGCCGCATACGGTGGGTTGATAATAGACCCTGTTGTACCGGCAGATTGGAATGAGTTTTCGTGCCAGAGAATTTTCAGGGGCACAAAATATATGATTAGTATTGTTAATCCGGATAAAGTTGAATCCGGCGTTAAGAAAATTACAGTTGACGGAGAGGAAATTGAAGGTAATATTATACCCGTTTCCAAAAAGAAAAAATGCAAAGTTGAAGTTGTAATGGGGAATAAATAAATTTTTAAAAAAGGAAAGAAGCAATGAAACGAAATTCGAAAAATCCTATCCTTACCAGGGAACACATCCCCGATATTTATCCGAATATGATAGACGCGACTTCGGTATTTAACCCGGGGGCGGTTAAATTCAATGGTAAATATATACTCATTCTGCGAGTGCAGAATAGAGGAAGGGAGACTTTTCTGCTTAAAGCGGAAAGCAGTAACGGCATAGATTTTAAAGTAGATGAAAAACTGATTGAATTTAAGGGAATGGAAAAAGTAAAGGAGAAGATATATCATATTTACGACGCGCGCGTAACTTACATAGACGGGAGGTATTTTCTTATATTCGCAATGGATATGGAAGGGAAATGCTCGCTTGGGCTTGGAGTAACAGATGATTTTGAGAGTTATGAATTTTTAGGCATTACATCCGAAGAGGATACACGCAACGGAGTCATCTTCCCCGAAAAATTCGACGGCAAATACCTCCGGCTTGAAAGGCCAAATAAAGTACAGCTTACAGGGGGGCCTACTTCGGGCAATACGATTGTTTTATCGGAATCGGCCGATATGATTAAATGGGATATTAAAGAGCCTGTAATGAGCGGGCGTTTCCATTACTGGGATGAACTAATCGGTTCAGGTCCAACCCCCGTAAAAACAAGGGAAGGATGGCTTCATATTTACCACGGGGTAGCAACCCATTTCGGGAGCGCTAATATTTACCAGGGGGGCGTTTCGCTGCTCGATTTAAAGAATCCTTCTAAAGTTATTGCTAGAGGAAAGTATAATATACTTGAACCGAGGGAATTGTATGAACTTGCCGGGCAGGTTCCAAATGTATGTTTCCCCAGCGGAATGATTGTTGAGGAATTTGACAGCGAAGGATTTGCCAGATTGGAAAGCAAAGTGTTGATATATTACGGCGCCGCAGATACTTCCGTAGGGCTTTTGGAAACCACAATAGAACAATTGATTAAAGAAGCCAGGGCTGTTTAATTTATTTTCAAAATAAATGGAGAAGAAATGAAAAGAATTTTAACGGCATTGATTTTAATTTCAGCGGCATTAACACAGGCCCAGCAGAAGAGCGCTTTCCCGGTGCCGGCAATTGAGTTTAATCCAAAACATTATATATGCTACAGGACAGATGCCCCACTTAAAATAGACGGAAAAATGAATGAAGAAGCATGGAGCAAAGCTGAATGGACCGGCTATTTTGTGGATATAGAAGGAAGCATTAAACCTGCCCCACGTTATAAGACGAGGGCAAAAATGCTGTGGGACGATAAATACCTTTACATTGCGGCTGAAATTGAGGAACCGAACCTCTCGGCGTCAATTAAGCAGAGGGACGCTGTAATATTCCGCGACAATGATTTTGAAGTATTCATAGACCCTGACGGCGATACACATAAGTATTATGAGCTTGAAATTAATGCACTTGCAACAGCATGGGATTTGATGTTAATTAAACCATACCGCGACGAAGGAAGCGCCGCTGTTAATTCGTGGGATATAAGGGGGCTTAAAGTAGCAGTAAGCCTGCAGGGGACACTTAATAATCCCAAGGATACAGATAAAGGATGGACATGCGAAATAGCGATTCCATGGGCAGTATTAAGGGAAAGCTATACAAACGAAAGCACGCCCAAACCGGGGGAACAATGGAGAATAAATTTCTCGAGGGTTGAATGGAAATATGATGTGGTTAATGGTAAATATGTAAAGGCAAAGGACCCGAAAACGGGGCAGACTTATCCGGAGGATAACTGGGTGTGGAGCCCGCAGGGGATAATTAATATGCATTACCCCGAGATGTGGGGATTTCTTCAGTTATCCTCTAAAAAGGCAGGGGAAGGCACCGATACATTTACCTTAAAGCCGAGGGAATTGGCTAAGTGGGCGTTAAGAAAAGTTTATTACGCCGAGCATACTTATAAGAACTTTAATGACACTTACACGAGTGATATAAGCAAACTTGGACTTGAAAACTACAAAGTAGAAGGTTACGTATGGCCCCCCGAAATTGAAGCCACAAAGAATCTTTTTATGGCTGTAATTAAAAGCAATGACGGAAAAGAAGTAATTACAATTAAGCAGGACAGCGAAGTAAAATAGAGTTTAATAATCGAAGGCATAAAGATATGATATCGCGCAGAGATTTTTTAAAAACAGCGGCCTTGGCATCGGCGGGCCTGGCAGTAGGCACAAAGCAGGTGCCCGCATATTTAAAAGGATTTGAAAGCAAAAGGCCGAAATTAGCCGACAGAAAATTTGTAAGCGAGGCAGTGGAAGCTAAAATAAAGGAAGTGAAAGGAGCCATTGCCGATGATGAACTGGGATGGATGTTCGAGAACTGTTTCCCAAATACATTGGATACTACCGTAAATTACAGAATTATTGAAGGCAGGCCGGATACGTTCGTTATTACGGGGGATATAAATGCAATGTGGCTGCGCGATTCATCGGCACAGATTTGGCCTTATGTGCCTTTAGCCGGAGAGGATAAAAAATTAAAAAACCTTATAGCGGGGGTAATTAATAAGCAGGCTAAATGTATAAATATAGATCCCTACGCGAATGCATTTAACGACGGGCCGACCGGAAGCGAATGGGATAAAGACATTACCGAAATGAAACCTGAACTTCACGAAAGGAAATGGGAAGTAGATTCGCTCTGCTACCCTATAAGGCTTTCATACGGATTCTGGAAAGCAACAGGTGATGCATCATTTATGGATGAAACCTGGAAAAATGCAATGCGCCTTGTAGTCAATACTTTTGAAGTGCAGCAGAGGAAAAATGGGAGAGGCCCATATTCATTCGAGAGGGTAACGGGATGGCAGACCGATACAGTAGCCGGCGGAGGATGGGGAAACCCCATTAAGCCGGTGGGGTTAATCTGCTCTATTTTCCGCCCTTCGGACGACGCGACAATATTCCCGTTTCTTGTGCCTTCAAATTATTTTGCCGTAGTATCGCTTAAACAGCTGGCTGAAATGTTCAAGACGGAATTAAACGATGCTTCATTTGCCGAAAGATGCCTTAACCTTGCAAGTGAAGTAGAGGAGGCGTTGAACAAATATGCGGTAGTTGAGCATTTTACTTTGGGTAAGCTGATTGCATACGAGGTTGACGGTTTCGGCAATCACCAGTTTATGGATGACGCCAATGTTCCCAGCCTGTTATCGCTTCCGTATCTTGGCGCAATGGATGCCGAAAACCCGTTATACAAAGAGACGAGGAAATATTTGTTCAGCGTATATAATCCGTATTTCTTTAAGGGGAAGGCGGCCGAAGGAATTGGGGGGCCTCATTCGGGGCTTGAGATGATTTGGCCTTTAAGTTTTGTAATGAAAGCCCTTACAAGCAGGGATGAAAATGAAATAAGAGAGTGCTTAAAATTATTAAAGGCAACACACGCGGGAACCGGTTTTATGCACGAATCTTTCCATATGGATGACCCGAAGAAATTCACGCGCAAATGGTTCGCCTGGGCTAATACAATTTTCGGCGAGCTTATTATAAAGGTATATAACGAGCACAGGGGACTGCTGAGGGAGATTTTTTAAGAAAGATAATGCCCGGATTTTAAATCCGGTAACTTTATAAATTAAACCTGATTATTTACTGCCTGTGTGAATTGAACTAACCTTTAATATTCCGGCAAATAATATTACAGCGCCAATCCATTGAACTGGATTTAATATATTACCATGAATTATATATTCAAGTACTACAGCTGTTAACGGGAAAGCCAGTTCGCATATTGTAGCAATCGAAGCCGAAATCCTTTTCAGTCCGTAATAGTAAAGGAATATAGCCGGTCCGCCTGTAAGCAGGGCTACCAGAATGAATATGAACCATTGAAAATTTGTAACCTTGCCGAAAGAATTCAAATCCCCCGTAACAGTGGAAATTATTAGCAAAATAGAAGCGGCAATGGCAAACCTTAAATACGTGCCAACCTCGAATGATACATTTTTAAGCGCCATTTTGCTCAAGACCGTTGAAGCCCCGAATGAGAAAGCGGCCAGAAGGGCGAACAATGCGGCAATTGCGGTTTTATCGCCTGTATTTAGGTTAGGCAGTCCGACCCCGAAAGTCATAAGGTAAGCGCCTGCAACGGCCAGCCCTCCCCAAAGGAAGAATTTTTTAGAAAGTTTTTCTTTAAGAAGCAATGATGCGAGTAAAATTGCAAAAACAGGCTGTAATTTTTGAATAAGGATTACGACTGAAAGGTTAATATAGTTAACAAAGAATAAAGCCTTGGTAATAGCCATAGTGCCAATTGCTTCGCCCAGTAGGGCAACACCGAAGAATGCAAGCCAGTCGGTGCGCGAAAGGTTCTTAATAATGGCGAAATTCTTAATAAGAATGGGAATTAGAACAAGCGCAATAATGGCGCACCCGATAAATACCACAAAAGGCACCGGAAGGCTATAGAGGGAAGGGCGCAGAATAATGCCGTCAATTCCCCAGAGCGAGGCGGCAATAATTACAAATATAGGGGAGAATCTCTTCATTATTCCAAAAAATTAGATAGACTAATTTATCTTACGGCGGGGCAAATTTCAAAGTTTTATAAACTCTTTTTATATTGTTCCATAAAATTGGAGAAAATATGTCTAAAGCAGTATTTAACTATGGATCAGACGGGAAAAGTGTTGGTGAGGTTAAAGCCCGGATAGAAAAAGAAGGGATAATTGAAAGAATATGGAAAAAGGATTACACAATTTGGGGAAAGGAACCTGCAGAAATAGCCAACAGGCTGGGCTGGCTCGATTCCCCCGCGCAGGCAAAGGAACAGCTTAAGGCAATACTTTCTTTTGCAGAAGAGATTAAGAAAGAGGGATTTGAAAACGCGCTTTTGCTTGGAATGGGAGGTTCGAGCCTGGCCCCGGAAGTATTCAGCAGAATTTTCGGCAATAAGGAGGGATTTCCCAAGTTATATGTACTGGACAGCACCCATCCCGATAATATTGATGAATTTGTAAAGGAACTGAATCCGGAAAAGACCCTCTATATAGTTTCAACCAAATCAGGGGGAACAATAGAGACAATCTCATTCATGAAATTCTTTTATACATATGCCGCAGGCAAGTTAGGTGAAGAGAAAGCGGGGAGGCATTTTGTAGCCATTACCGATCCGGGAAGCGGTCTGCAGGATTATGCGGTTAAACTCAACTTCAGGGAGATTTTTCTCAACAATCCCGATATAGGAGGCAGGTTCAGCGCAGTATCTCTGTTCGGCCTAGTTCCTGCGGCCGTTATAGGCGCCGATATTGAAAAACTTCTCGAAAACACATCCAAGATTATGGATGAATGCAGGAATAATATAGAAGGCAACAGCGGCGCCCTTGCAGGGGTGTTTATGGGGGAAGCGGCCCTAAGGGGAGTAGATAAGCTTACATTCGTAATCTCAAAATCATTATACCCGTTCGGTGTATGGGCGGAACAGCTGATTGCAGAGAGCACCGGCAAAACAGGCAAGGGAATCCTTCCGATTGAAGGGGAAAAACTGCTGCACCCTGAGTATTACGGTAAGGACAGGCTTTTCGTTTACCTAAAGCTGAAAGGGGAAAATGAATATGATACCGGAATTAAGCAGATTGAAAAGGCGGGCTTTCCGTTAGTGAGAGTAGAATTAGATACAACTTATGAGTTATGCGGAGAGTTCTTCAGATGGGAATTTGCCACTGCCGCGGCAGGGTATATTATGGCTGTTCAGCCGTTCGATCAGCCAAATGTTGAATCGGCCAAGGTTCTCGCGCGCGAAACAATAAAGGAATACCAGAAAAACAGGATATTGCCCGAGCCAGAGGCTTCTTTTACGGAAGAAGGGATGTCTGTTTATACCGATTTGGAATCCAAGAATATTCAGGATACGGTAAGGGGATTCTTAAATACACTTGCAGGCAACGGATATGTATCGATACAGGCATATGTAAAGAACGGCAAGGAAATTGATAAAGCCCTTACGGCATTAAGGGATAAGATACAGTTAAACTATAAAACGGCTGTAACGGTAGGCATAGGGCCCCGTTTTCTTCATTCTACAGGTCAGCTGCATAAGGGGGATAAAGGGAATGGCCTCTTTATTCAGCTAATTGCCCCGAACGAAACCGATTATTCCATTCCGGAAGAGGCTTTATCGATAAATTCCACATTTACATTCGGAATTCTAGTTGAGGCGCAATCGTTAGGGGACAGGCAAGCCCTTTTGAACAACGAGAGAAAGGTACTTAGAATTAAACTTACCTCGGATACAGTTAGCTCAATAAGCAAAATTACCGAAAAGCTTTGAAATGAAATTGAAGTAAATAGAAGAGCCGGCATTGCAAAGTGCCGGTTTTTTTATTTATGGCCTCTGGTCTTAATATAAAACCGGAGAACGCAAAGGATTGCCACTAGAAACAACCCTATGGATAAGCCGGTCCAAATGCCTACAGCTCCCCAATTTAGGTGTACACCAAGCCAAAAACTTATTGGTATTGCAATAAGCCAATAGGATGAAAAAATAATGGCAAGAGGAACTTTCACATCGGTAAGGCCTCTTAGAACCCCTACTGAAGTAGCCTGGATTCCATCGGCAAGCTGGAAAAGAGCGGCAATAATAATCAGCTTAGATGCGAGTTCAATAACACCCGGATCTGAAATATAAAATGATGGGAGTATTTTATTAGCCGATATTAGTATAAGAGAAGAACCCAGCATAATGCTCCCTGCCAGGCCAATAGCGCTGAAGCCGGCGCGCCTAACATCTTTCAGCTCGCCTGCTCCCAGGCAGTTGCCAACCCTTATAGTACCGGCAGAGGAAATACCCAGAATGACCATATAGGTTAAGGAAGCAAGGTTAAGCGCAATCTGGTGCGCGGCGAGTGAAACACTGCCGAACCATCCTATCATAACCGCCGAAAAAGTGAATGCGGCAACCTCCATAAAGTACTGAAAACCGGAAGGGATGCCGATTTCAATAATTTTCTTTATGATTTTGACATCATATTTTATAAATGAAATGGATGGAGCTAAATGTTTGTTTTTATTAAATTTATAGAGATAGACGAATATTGCTCCCGCCATAAAGAAGCGGCTCCCGGTAGTGGCAATGCCTGCTCCGTCCAAACCGAGCTGAGGCACACCCAATTTTCCGTATATGAAGACCCAATTTAAAAATATATGTATAAAGTTTACGAAAACTGCTATGTACATAGAGGGTTTTACCAACGAAAGTCCGTCCAAATACTGCCTTGCAATCTGGAAAACCATAAAGGGAGCAATGGAAATGACCTGAATACGGAGATAGGATGTGGCAAGGTATGTAACATCCTTAGGCTGATTAAGGAACGGGAGCAGGTAAGTAACGGCAAATGTAATACCCGAAAGCATAAACGCATAAATAAGGTTTACAATAAATCCGTTATTAAAAATAGACTTCACATCGTCCGGTTTATCGGCACCATCGGCAATAGCAACAAGAGGGGTAATAGCCATGGTCATACCTAGTCCTAGTACCATAATAAGGAAAAAGATACCGTTTACAAGGGATGCGGCAGCCAGGGAAGCAGGCCCTAATTTGCCAACCATAAGGCTGTCCACAACACCCATCATAATATGCCCAAGCTGGCCAATGGAAATTGGGAGAGCCAGTTTAACTGTTTCTTTAATGTGTAAGGATATTTTCATAGAAATTAATTTTAAGGGTATAAATATCAATAAAAAATAGTTAAAAATGACGAATAAGGTAAAAAAATGGAGATTTTTTCCGATAATAATTATGGATAAAAATAATTCAACCGGGTAATGGCAGAAGATAAGAAAATATATAACATAAACGGCAGTTCGGAAGCAGAAACTAAGGAGCTGGATCTTGAGGTTGCGTTTTCGCGATTAAAAAAGATTGGGAGAGACAAATTTCAGTGGGACAGCCACCCGGTAAGTAATTACCCGTCAAAAATTAAGTCGAGCTCACACTTTTTTAATTTGAATCTTCCGCCGGAGTATGGTGAATATTTTATTTCCTTTGAAGATTCGCAGCTCTTCTGGATACTCGATTCGCCTGTACTTCAATATTTAGAGGAGCCTGCATTAAAAGGGGGGGACAAAGAGGGGGTTAAGCAGGATACCGAAACGGGCAAACTGGTTAAGGACTATTATTCAAAATGGGTAACAGCGGCGCGCAAAAGCGAGCAGAAATATTTTGCACAATCCCTTTTGAAGGCAATTTCGAAGGATAGAAATAAAGGTTTATTAAATAATATACTGGCAGGGGTTTTATTCTCATTCGACGAGACACTTCAAAGCCTCGAAACAGCCCTTCAGTATTTCGACCAGGCGGATATGTTAGCTAAGGATTCGGAGGGAGATGATTCGATAAAAAGTGAAATAAGGTACCTATTAAAAGTATATTCCGGATTTGCCTATTATAAGTTCGGAAAAGTATTCGAGGCTAATCAGGTTTTAAAGGAATCGCTAGTATATAAACCAGATGGAATTACAGCGCGGCTTTATTTAGGGATGACGGAAATTATTCTGGGAAATTTATTCAACGGCAACGACTATGTATGCGATATATATGAATATGATCTTAAGAGAATAGCCTACGCAATGGGGGAGAACAATATTGTCCTATTCCAGTATTTCATGAAGAATCCAATATTCCTTAATATTTTTAATTACAGGGAATTCGCCGGAATAACGGCGATGCTCGACGAATATCTTCAGGGAAAAGAACTAGACAGCGGCATTCTAATACAAAAGTTGCGAAAGAAATTCGAAATTTTTACGGAACTTCACCTTAATGAGTATCAGGGGAACGAAGTAAAAACCAGCATGGCATTCTTCGATAAGCTGATAAAAGGATTTTTTACCAGCCAGTTAAGCTTCTTTTTAGCATCGCTTCCCTCATTGATGGCAAAATTTAACGGTACGCTCCAATTTGTATTTGATACAATAAGAGAGCGTTTTGTAGCTGAGAATCAGGTGCATCTTAGAATTTATGACCAGAATATAGCCGATTTGCAACTGCTTATTGAGCATTTAACTAAAGAAATTGGGGATCTAAAAGTAAAATATAAGGAAAAGACCAAGGCTTCAATTGCCCTATACGAGGAAAAATTCCAGGAACATATGGATTATCTGGAAAGGAAACTTACCGGTGTTTCGGGGGATTCCCCCAATAATCCGGCCGCGGCATTTAAGGGAAGCATGACCTATTCAATTATACTATCCATATTAATAATGCTTGTAATAGGCTTTGCCAGTTATTCAACAAATTATGCGCAGGATGAAACGGGATATGTACAGCTTTTCAGATCCATTCTAATTACCGGGGGCAAATGGGGTATAATTACATTTGTCTTTGGGGTAATAGTTTCTGTTTTTTCGGCAGTTTACGCTGTTTATGAAAAGTCGGTTGAAAAGCAGAGGATTGTACAGGAGATAAGTGATTTGAAATTCAGAAGGGAAAAAGGGATAGAGACCATAAAATCGGACGCAGAAAAGGCTGAAAAAATAACGGTAAAAAACCTGAATGAAAGAACAGAGCAGTATAAGAAGAGAATAGAAGACATACAGATTGAGCGTAAAAAAAGGGAAGAGGAACTTAATGCCATAATAGAAAAAAAGATAAAGGAAGAGGCAGAAAAACTGCTTGAATTGATAGAAAAAGAGTAAAACCAAATTAAAAACCCCGCCTCATTTTGGCTAATATTGGCCACTTAAGCAATAATCCACAAAAAAAGAGACTATTTCCAGTACCTAAAGAGGGAATTGGGTCTGGTATGGTTATTGAACGATAGTAAAAAAAAATAAGGTACCGGATGAAAATTGTGACAATTACGGGCATTCGTCCCGATTTTATTAGAATGAGCAAAGTGTTCGAAAAGCTGGATGAAAATTTTGAACATATAATGATCCATTCTGGTCAGCATTATAACGATGAACTTAGTAAAATCTTCTTTCAGGAACTTAAAATAAGGAAACCTGACTACACTCTGGCAACCGGCCTAAACAGCAGAAACCATTATGAACAGCTTTCTTATTTATCAAAAGAAATAATCTATCTGCTTCAGCGGAAAAAGATAAATCCTGATATAATACTATTTCTGGGGGATTCAAATTCGGCAATAGTAAGCGCCCCATTATTTAAGGAAGGGTACAAAATAGGGCATATTGAAGGGGGCATGAGATCGTACGATAGAAGAATGCCCGAAGAAGTAAACAGGGTAATTTGCGATTATGTATCGGATCTGGTTTTTGTTTACACTCCGCTTTATAAAGAAAGGCTGATAGCCGAAAATAAAGACCCAAAACAGGTATTTGTTGTAGGAAACACCATAGTAGAAATTGTAAAGCAATATATGCCTAAGGGAAATAGGAGCCGCGATTTTATACTTGCAGATATACACAGGAATGAGAACCTTAAAAATCCTGAGCAGTACAAGCATATGCTAGATTATCTTGAATCGGTAGGCAAAAAGACAGGAATGGAAATAAAGCTGGTGCGTTTCAACAGGGGAGTGAAGCATATTGAAAAATATAAACTACTCTCGGGTAAAAAATATATAAAGCTTGTAGGCCCATACGGATTTTTAGATTACCTGGACCTTCAGTACAACGCATATGGTGTAATATCGGATTCGGGTACAAGCCAGGAGGAATGCCCGCTTTTGGGTGTTCCAGTAGTAGTGCCAAGAAAACGCACAGAACGTCCGGAATCTGTTGAAAACGGCAATAGTATCCTTATAGGCGAGGATAGGCCGGTAAACAAAATGGTAAATGAAACAATTTCCTTTTTTGAAAATTCAATATCTTTTGTTTGAATGCTGATAATATCTGATACCCTGCCTCCGAGTTCCCACATCATCATTACCAGAAGTTTATCCCTTGCCTTTAAGAAAGGCACTAGTTTTTTATTCAAA
>DAHYUM010000064.1 GCA_027398005.1 bacterium | reverse complement strand
TAAAGGCAGGTGAATTTTCCCCCTCAAAAATATCCATTCTTAACTGAATATGCTCCGGTTTATACTCATCATCGCTCCCCAGAAAGGTAATGAACCGGCCGCAGGAGGCCATAATACCCGCATTTGTTGCCAAAGGGGTTTTTCTATTTGAATGGCGAAGGTAGCGGATATTCTCGTGGGCGGTAATATACTTATCCACAGCCCCAAAAGTACCATCGCTGCTCCCGTCATCGACTATTATAAGCTCCCACCCGGTATAGGTCTGCTTTAGTACCGATTCGATAGCCCTGCCGATAAGATTTGCCCTGTTAAAAGTTGGCATCACAATTGAAACAACCGGCTTGTATTCTTTGTATAAGTGCATAATTTCTATTTTTTTTAATCCAAATATAAATTTTTATATTGCTATGTTAAAAGAATATTATTTCGGGGGAAAAAAGGGATGAGTTCCAGGGAGCAGAAAAAGTATTTTGAAGCCCTTCAACGATATGAGAAGAAATTCGACGAAAAAGAGCTTTATGAATACAAAATGTTCCTAAAAAGGGATAAAGACGATGAAGACCTCGACAGGCTATCGCTCGAAAAGCTGCGGCTAATGTATGAAAAATACTATGTAAACCGTACCAAAAAGGATTTCAGCTCCTTCTTCAGCAAGCCGGAAAACGAAAATTAATTAATTTATCAAGGTATAAAATGGATAGTAAAAAGCTTTACAGACTAATCGGATTTATAGTATTCATTATCGGTTTGGCAGTTTACATGTCAACCGTCCAGAGTTCCGTTTCGTTTTGGGATTGCGGCGAATTTGCGGCATCATCCTATTTGATGCAAGTACCTCACCCACCCGGAACCCCCTTCTTCTTATTCTTCTAGGCAAATTGTTCTCCTTAATCCCTTTTGGAAGCGATATTGGATACAGAATAAACCTGATTTCGGTTTTCTCTACCGCTTTAGCGGGGCTTTTCGTTTACTTAACCGTAGTTAAATTCATTGAAAATTACAAAGGCAAAAACTACTCTTCGTTAACCGACGCGTTTTATACCTATATTGCAGCTGCTATAGGCGCTCTCTCATTCATTTTCGGAGAGACTGTATGGTTCAACGGAGTTGAATCGGAAGTATATGCCAATTCAACATTCTTTATCACATGCGTTTTCTGGCTCATTTCGGTTTGGTACGAAAAAGCGGATGAACCCGACAGCAGTAAATACCTTATGCTTATTGCCTATATGATTGGCCTTTCAATAGGCGTTCACTTAATGGCTGTTCTCGCAATTGCCCCCATCGTTATGATTATCTATTATAAAAAATACTTATCCGATGATGATACATTATTAAAAACATCGTACATTTTTGCCGGGCACGCGGTTCTTATGATAGCCCTGGCGTTTATTTTATGGGGCTCGTATACCGAGACCGAACCGCCAAGCTACAGCGAATTCGGCGCTATCGATAAAAAACTCTTTATGATGTTCGCCGGCGTTTCGGCCATTTATATGGCCATATTCTGGAAAAAGATATTCAGGAAAAACTCATTTTATATACCTATTGTACTTGGTGGAATTGCCCTATTCGGCGTTTACCCGGGCGTTGTTAAAACATTGCCTACCGCGCTTGTTAAAATAGGGGGAAGCAGTACCCTAATTAATTCAGTACTCTTTATTCTAGTATTTGTTGCCGCAGGCGGGGGCGCGTATTATTTCCATAAAAAAGGGAAAACAACCTGGCAGCTTGTTTTTATGAGCGCCCTCTTTGTTATGATTGGCTATACTACATACGCACAGCTTATGATACGTGCAAACCAGGAAGTGCCTATCAATATGAACAGTCCTAAAACTTATCCCGAAGTGCTTTCTTACCTTAACAGGGATCAGTACGGCGATTTCCCCATACTTAAAAGAAGATATACAAACGAACCGAGCCAGCAGGGAGTATTTACCGATTATTCAAGCGACCTCGACTTCTTTCTTAAATACCAGATGGACCACATGTTCAACCGATACTTCTTCTGGAATTATATCGGCAAGGCTTCCAAATATCAGGATGCCGGTGTTGACTGGACAAAATTCTTCGGAATCCCCTTCCTGATAGGCCTGTTCGGTATTTACTACCAGTTCCGCAAGGATTGGAAGATGGGGTGGGTCTTCCTCGTCGCATTTATTCTTCTGGGCTATCTTACTGCGTTCTACCAGAACCAGCAGGAGCCTCAGCCCAGGGAAAGAGACTACTTTTACGTGGGGGCCTTCTTCATATTCTCTATGTGGATTGCATATGGAGTAAGAGGACTTATAGATATTATAGATGAAACAATTAAAAATCTTTCAACCGCAAAAATTCTAAAGGCATTTACTGTTATTGCCCTCTTCCTCCTCATTCCGGTTAATATGTACGCGGTTAACCATTGGCCAAACGACCGTTCGCGCAACCATGTGCCATGGGATTATGCCTACAATATGCTTCAGAGCTGCGAACCGAACGCCATTCTATTTACCAACGGCGATAACGATACTTTCCCCCTCTGGTTTCTGCAGAGCGTTGAAGGAGTAAGAAGGGACGTAAGGATTGCAAACCTTAGCTTAATTAATACCCCCTGGTATATTAAGCAGTTAAAGGATACCACACCGTTCGGCGCAATGAAAGTGCCTATCAGTATGTCCGATGCCGAAATTGACTCGATCAGGCCGGCAAGATGGGATAATTCCGATGTTAGCATTGACGTTCCGAAGGATATGTTTAACAAACTTGGCGTTACCGATACAACTGTTATAAGGACCGGTAAAATGACCTGGAAACTGCAGGCGCAGGCTTATTATGGAGAAATACCTCTCCTCCGCCAGCAGGATATAATGATTCTCGATATCATTAAATCGACTAACTGGACAAGGCCTATCTACTTTGCCGCTACCTGCTCGGATGATACAAAAATAGGGTTAGACCAGTACCTTATTGACGAAGGTATGGCATTCAAGCTTGTGCCTAATAAGGCAAGCGAGCAGGATGTTCTTGAATATGTAAACGAGCCGGTATTGTGGAAACAGCTTATGGATGAACCAAAAGGATTTTCTAAAACATACCAGCCCGGGTTTAAATTCCGCGGACTTAATGACAAGACAATTTTCTACGATGAGAACCATGAACATATGACAGGCAACTACCGAAATATGTTTGTGCGTCTGGTGCTTTACTATCTTAACATTAAGAACGACAAAGCCAAAGCTCTTCAGGTGCTTGAAATGATGGACAATAAAATTCCGCGCACCGTAATTCCAATGCCCGATCCTTTCTATAAGGATAACATTGCACGCTTCTATTTAAGAGCCGGTTCGTATGAAAAATACAAACAGCTTGCTCTTGAAGTTGTAAGCGAACTCGAAAGAGACCTTACTACACCTAATTTCCAGTTCGACGACAGGCGCGTTAATCCTTACGAGGTTCTTCTGTTCAATTACGAAAACCTTAAGGAATACAAGAAAGGGCTCGACCTGACACTTAAGCTTCAATCGATGTTCCCCAACGACGAGTCGGTTAAAGTGATGGTAGAAAAATTCAAGGCATTAAGCGGCGGCATACCCGAAGTTGCTCCGAAGACTGTTCCTGCCCCCGCAAAATAAAATAATTAAAGAGCCCCGGTTTAATGCCGGGGCTCTTTTTATTATCCGGTTCAATTAAGATTCAAAACAGTAAAACTAACGGATTAATATATTGAGAATATTGATTATCGCACTTTCGGGCATAGGGGACGCGCTGATGTTCACCCCGGCGTTAAAACTGCTTAAGCAGGCATATCCAAATTCGCAGATAGACGCGCTTGTGATGTTTAAAGGGGTTGAAGATATTTACAGCCGGCTTGAGGAAATAAATAAAATCCACCTGCACGATTACCTGAAAGCATCTAAATTAAATTCTCTCTCATTCACACTTTCGCTAAGGGGCAGATACGATCTCTCTATAAACGTCTATCCCGCAAACCGGAAGGAATACAACCTTATAAGTTTTCTTATAGGGGCCGGAAAGCGCGCCGCCGTAAATTATCTAAGGCAGGGCAATTCAAATCTTTCGTTCCTCAATAATATTTTAACCGTAGAAGACGATTCGCTGCATAATGTGGATGAAAACATTAAGCTGATTGAAAAAGTAACAGGAAAATTATTTAAAGAGCGCCCCCCGTTAAACTTTCCCCTAAGGAACGATGAAACAAGTTTTGCCGAAAAGCTTCTTCTCAGTCTGGGCATTAAAGAAGAGGATAAAGTTATAGGGCTTCATCCCGGCTGCGCAACCCTTAAGAACCATACAAAAAGAAGATGGGAGCCTGAAAAGTTTTCGCGACTTGCACGGCTTTTGATACACGAATTCAACGCAAAGGTATTAATCTTCGGCGGGCCCGATGAAATGACTCTTAAAGAAAAAGTTTCGTACGGAATAAACTCGCCCAACGCATTTACAGTAGATACAAAATCGCTTGCCGAAACCGCCGCGGTAATGAAAAGGTGCAATCTATTCATTACCAACGATTCGAGCCTGATGCACGTTGCTTCGGCAATGAAATTAAAGACTGTTGCGGTAATTGGCCCCACCAATACAAATTACATCCATCCGTGGCAGACAGAGTATAAAATCGCGTCCCTAAATCTTGATTGCGCCCCCTGTTTCCATTATTCCCCAAAGCCTTTAACCTGCAGCCGTACCGACTTGCAGTTCAAGTGCATTAAAGAGCTTGAAGTGGAACAGGTTTATAAAACGGCCGGAGAATTTTTAAGGATGGATTAAAAGCATTCTATAATATAATCGGCGCAATCCTCAACATCATCAAAACATTTTATAAGTCCGGTATTCCTTCTTTCCCGTTCAATCTGCTTTTCCATACCAGCAATAATGCCTTTCCACATAGGCCCCACTGCGGCGCAAGGCTTCTGCGTGATAAGGTTTTTATTTATCGATTCCCATACAAGCGCAAGTTCAAGAAGGGTTCCGGTGCCTCCGTTGAGAATTATATACGCATCCCCCAGTTCAATAAGCTTTTCAAGCCTTTCGAACAAGGTATGGCATTTAATTTCGCTAGTAAGGTATTCGCTCGGCCTGGCATTGAAGATATCCACGGTAACGCCAATTGCCTCGGCCCCTGCTTCGGTGGCGCCTTTTGAAACGGCATCCATAATACCCCTGAAACCGCCGGAACAGACGTTAAAATTATTTCTGCCAAGAATAAGCCCGAGACGGGATGCCGATTCATATTCGGCATCCCCCGGTAATGGAATTGAACTTCCGAAAATTGTTACAGTCTTTTTCATTTTATTGCCGCAAGGTCAGGGCTGCCTGCCTGAAGCCATGCCGAATAAATTGCAGAAGCGAGATCCTTCCCCCCAAGATTCAACTGATCGATAGTAAAGAATTTTGTACGGAACCACATTAATTTGCGGTAGGTTTCGTCATATTTGCCTGTGCCGTTGTGCTGAAGCGCAATTTTATCAGCCGCGGTAATTACATCCACAAATGTATTGGAGCGGGTAACAATATTAAAAATAAATGGCCTGATGTTATTTATTTTAACCGGTTTCCCCTCTTCAAATGAGGCATTAATTTCATTTACATAGGAATCGAGCATGCTTATTTCGTAGCGGAAATGGATTCCTTTCTGCCCTGTAAGCTGTCCGTTATAATTAAGGCATGTATGCTGGGGCTGGTGCGCGTCGCCTATATAGTGGGCGAGGTCCGACATATAGAGGAGTATATTAGCCTTATTCTTTTCGGTAAATGCCTTAACAAGATTATTATAAGTATTTTCAACCGCCCAGGGCAATGTGCCCTCTTTAGTAATAACCGAATCGGAGTAGCGCATCCTGAGGGAATCGAGGTCTTCAATCATTTTTCCTTCAAGAAATTCTTTATAATAATCTATATCTATAAAATGTTTGTTAGGTTCAGTTTTATCGGCTCCCTTGCGGTAATCGGGGTCAACAGAATGGTCAACTACATAGTTCTGCCAATCCTGAGGGATATTCATAACCGAAGAAAGGTCCTTCATTGCAAAAGAAGCAACAATTTTATGCCCTTTATCCCCCCAGCCGAAAAAGACAGCTGAAGAAAGAATTAAAATAGCCGAAATTACTAGAATTTTGTTTTTCATATTTTATTACCAATTAATTGTACAATAATTTTCCTGTTTCTGGCCGTGTTGTCAAAATCGACCAGAATAATCTGCTGCCATGTACCCAAAAGAAGCTCGCCGCCAATAAAAGGGATTGTAATAGAAGCCCCCTGAAGGGAAGCCCTAAGATGTGCATACCCGTTGCCGTCGTGCCATGTTTCATCGTGTTTGTAGGTTTTATCTTTGGGTGCCAGTTTTTCAAAAAAATCGGGGTAGTCTTTAAGAAGCCCCGGTTCATATTCAATTGTAGTTATTCCCGCGGTTGAACCGGGCACAAAAATGAGGGCGTTTCCTTCGTTCAGCTCGGAATCTGCCACAATGTTCTGCACATTTGGCGTAATATCAATAATATCCGTAAATCCTTTAGTGCCGGTTTCAAATATTACTGTTTTAATTTCCATTATATAAAATCATTTAAACCTGCAGAGACGCCGAAGGCGCCTCTGCATAATAAGTTATTTAAGCAGAAAATTATTCGCCGCTAATTTCGAGAATAGATTTCTTAATAATTTCAACCGCTTCCTTAATCTGGTTTTCGTTAATAACCAAAGGAGGAGCGAAACGGATGATATGTTCGTGGGTTGGTTTTGCCAATAGCCCGTTCTCTTTCATTTTAAGGCAAACATCCCAGGCTTTCTTTCCGTTTTTAGGTCTAATTACAATCGCGTTTAAAAGCCCTTTGCCTCTAACCAATTCAATCATATCCGATTTAATTTTAGAAGCTTCTTCGCGGAAGAGTTTACCCATTTTCTCGGCATTTTCGGCAAGTTTCTCTTCTTTAAGAACTTCAAGCGAAGCAACTGCAACTTTAGCCGCAAGAGGATTGCCTCCGAATGTAGAGCCGTGTTCCCCCGGTTTGATTACAAGCATAACATCGTCATCAGCCAGAACAGCCGAAATAGGCATGGTACCCCCCGAAAGGGCTTTGCCTAAAATGAGAATATCGGGTTTAATGTTTTCGTGGTCGCAGGCAAGCATTTTACCTGTGCGCGCCAGGCCGGTCTGAACTTCATCTGCAATGAATAAAACATTCTTTGCCTTGCACATATTATATGCTTTAGTAAGGTAGCCTTCTTCCGGTACAACAACGCCTGCTTCCCCCTGAATCGGTTCAACAAGAAAACCTGCAACCGTAGGGTCTGCAAGTGCGGCTTCAAGAGCGCCTAAATCGTTATAAGGGATTTTAATGAAACCGGGGGTAAAAGGACCGAATCCCTTAAACGAATCGGGATCGTTGGACATTGATATAACGGTAATAGTCCTTCCGTGGAAATTGCCTTCGCATACAATAATTTTGGCCTGGTTTTCGGGAATTCCTTTTTTATCGTAAGCCCAGCGGCGGCATAATTTCAATGCAGTTTCGTCGGCTTCGGCGCCCGAATTCATCGGAAGCATTTTCTGGTACCCGAAAAATTCGGTAATATATTTTTCGTACGGCCCGAGACAGTTATTATAAAAAGCTCTCGAGGTAAGGGTTAATGTCTTTGCCTGTTCACACATTACATTGACAATTTTAGGATGGCAGTGCCCCTGATTAACAGCGGAATAAGCAGAAAGGAAATCGAAATATCTTTTTCCTTCAACATCCCATAAAAAAACTCCTTCCCCTTTAGCAAGAACAACGGGAAGAGGGTGATAATTGTGCGCTCCGTATTTGTCTTCCAGAGCAATATAGTCTTGTGTAAGCATTTCAATCTCGCTATTATGTTTAAAGATGCGTGTAAATGTAAATAAAAGGGGGGACAGATTCGAGAAAAAAATTAACGTTCGGCGTTAAGCCACTGGTCAATTGTAATCTTAAGGAAATGGATGTTAATAGGCTTGGCAATATAATCGTCCATGCCGCCGTTAAGGCACATTTCGCGGTCTTTCATGCTGGAATGAGCCGTAACCGCAATAATGGGTATATTAGAGGCTTTTCCGGGGAGATTGCGTATAATTTTGGTAGCGGTAATACCGTCCATGTCGTCCATTTCAATATCCATTAAAACCAGGTTAAAGCGGCCAGTTTTAATGGAGTCAATGGCATCGGTTCCGTTTGATACGGCTTCTACATTGTAGCCTACTTCCTTAAGTATTTTCAGTTCAAGGCTCTGGCTTATCGGGTTATCTTCAACCAAAAGGAGTGTTTTCTTATCCGATTTTACTATCTCTTCTTCAATCTCTTCTGCCTCAGCCGGAACTTCCTCCTTCAATTCCACTTTTAATTCCTCAGCAACCTTTTCGGCCTGGGCACCAACTTTATGTTCCGGTACTATGTTTTCTTCAACCGGCTGTTTAGGAGGGGGAGCAACCTGCCTGTCCGCTTCGGCAATTTTGAACGGAACGGTGAAATAGAAATCTGTTCCCTCCCCTTCTTTGCTGTCAACATCAATTCTGCCCCCCATAAGCTGAACAAACTCTTTGCAGATAACAAGTCCCAGACCTGTTCCTTTAGTGCTCTGGGCGGCATCAAGCTGTGAATATGCCTCGAAAAGTTTAGACATTTTCTCCTGCGGAATTCCGGGTCCGGTATCTTTAACCGAGACCTGCACCTGAACAGTTTCGGCATTCTTTGAAAGTGCTTTAAGGGTTATTGTAATCCCCCCTTTATCGGTGTATTTATGGGCATTGGTAAGAAGGTTAAGAATAATCTGCCTGAAACGGGTCGCATCCCCAATTAATACTTCGGGAATGCTCGCATCAATTTCCGAACTTAGAGAAAGCCCTTTCGATTTGATAGCCTGCTTAATAATAGCAATTCCCTTTTCAACCTCTTCGTGAACTTTAAACTCAACTTCGTTAAGTTCCATTTTGCCCGCTTCAATCTTGCTTATATCGAGTATATTATTGATAATCTGCAGCAAAGTATCGGACGCGGTGCGTACATCCTTTGCAAATGATTTCATTTCCTCCCGGTCGTCGAAAAGGTCGTTCTCAACAAGAGTTAAAAAGCCCATAATCGAGTTCATGGGGGTTCTAATCTCGTGGCTCATGCCGGCAAGGAATTTGGTCTTGTACTGGCTTTCCTGTCTTGCCCTCTGTGCCGAAATTTCAATTTTTGTTTTTTCATCCCTTAAGGCATCAAGAGCTTTCTGCCTTTCGGCTTCGGCAAGAACCTGCTGGGTAATATCAATTATGCTTCCTTCGTAAAGAACCGGCTTGTTATCATCATCGAACCCTATTCTTATATTCATCTTTGCAAAAAGGTCGATATTATCGGTTCTTCTTAACAGAGCCCTGAAATTCTTAATCTTCGATTGCTTTTCGAAAAGCTTATTAAGCAGTTCAACATCGCCGGGCCTTTTAAATACATTCTTAAAAAGGTTAAGATTAAGCACGTCCTCTTCGCTGTTAACGGCAAGCATTTTGGCAAGGCTTAAGTTTGCGGTAAGAAATTTGCCTTCGAGGTTGGTCTGGAATATTCCCTCTGCCGAGTTTTCGAATATATTGCGGAATTTTTTTTCGGAAACAGATACTTCGTACGATTTATTTATTGCGTCCTTGCGCAGCCTGTAGTTAACTGCGCTTGCCACTACGGCCATTACGCTTATAAAGAGAACAAGCAGAACCGATTCGAACACGTTGGGAAGAAGAAGAATCGATTTATCAGTAAGAAGAACCGAAGCCGCGAATACTATATTATAGTAAATGGCTACTATAATCTGGTTTTTTACATCCCAGCTTAAAAATAAAGCCGCTGTAAATATGATAAGACTCAATATGTGTGAATTGACCGTAAAAGTAGCCGGAATAAGAAAAATTATTGAACCGAAAGAAGCAATAATCGTTACCAGAAGAAAATGCACCAGAAAAACAGGATTTTTCTTTCCGGCTTTAGTATATGAAAGGGTTAGAAGCACGAAAGCTATTACAATTGCCGTAAGGCGTGCAACATAAATCTGAAGCGCATGCGTGTTCAGATATTGTACTTCGAACGCAAGGGCAAAAATACCCGCAGTGGCTGTAAATTTAGCAAGAGCCCTGAATGGGGCAAGGAGCAATTTCTTGCTCTCTTCCAATAAAAAATCTTGCTTATTACCGGGTGTAGCAGTCGTGTTTAAGGTCACTTTTAGCTATTTTTGATAATTAAATGTCTTATTAAAAACTACTTATATCTGAAATATTTTATAATCTTGTAGCATTAAATAATCATTTTTTATATAATAATCAAAAAAATATGTCCTACTTTTTATACAATGCGGGCGCTTAAATGTACAACTTTAGGAATCATATCTTCTATATTCTGTTTTTATATGGAATTGAGCCGCGCGAAATGCACTGCATGGCAGGCAAGCACACAAAGCTTTGCGCAGGCATAATTATTGACAGGAATTAAGCATACTTTTTTCGTAAATTTTATTTTTAGTAATTTAAGAATCGGCACAAACAGGATTAAAAGAAAAATATAAGTCTCATTAAGGAATTTTATGAAATCAAAACTCGAAATAGCCCAGAACTGGTTTCCCCGTTATACAGGCACACAACTGGATGAAATTGGCGATTATCTCCTTCTTACCAACTTCGATAATTATGTTACGAAATTTGCCGATAAATTCGGATGCGATATTAAGGGGGAATGAAAGGCAATGCAAACTGCAACAAACAGCTACGGCCTTTCAATAATCAATTTCGGAATGGGCTCACCCAACGCGGCTACAGTAATGGATCTTTTAACCGCAAGGTCGCCTAAGGGAGTTCTCTTTTTGGGCAAATGCGGCGGGCTTAAGACTTCAACTGAAATTGGGCATTTCATACTTCCTATTGCTGCAATAAGAGGCGAAGGAACCAGCAACGATTATGCGCCTCAGGAAGTGCCCGCGCTCCCTTCTTTTAAACTCCATAAATTTGTTTCGGATAAAATAATACAGCACAATATGGAATACCGCACCGGTGTAATTTACACTACAAACAGGCGCCTTTGGGAATGGGACGAGGAATTTAAAGATTATTTAAGAAGGATAGGCGCAATAGGCATTGATATGGAAACCGCCACAATATTTATTACCGGTTATATTAACCAGATTGCCAGAGGAGCCCTGCTTCTCGTATCGGACCTTCCGATGTTCCCCGAAGGGGTTAAAACGGAGGAATCGGATAGAAAGGTAACAGCCCAGTTTGTCGACCTCCATCTTCAGATTGGAATTGAAGCAATGACCGAAATTGAAAGCAAGGGAGAGCAGATTAAACACTTTGCTTTCTAGGAACTTTGGATGAAATTTTCTTGTAAAAACAGGGACAAGGGATTATGATTATGAAAAAATACATTACTCTATTAGTAGTTGTTTTATTTCTTACCTCAGGCCATACTGCGGCTCAGGGAAAGAACGACGTTAAAACTGCCTTGAAAAGTATAATTGAATTGTGCAAAGCCAAAAAATTCGATGAAGCCGCCAAATCAGTTGCATTTTGCGTTAATGAAAAAACTGGGGAATATAAGGCCGCCGACCTATCGAACAAGGAACAGCATAATACCTCAAGCAGGCTGGTAAAAAGAATTGGAGCTCTTGCTTCCGTAAGCGATTCATTCGAAATCGGCAATTCCTCCCCTAAAAAAATAAACGGGACCGATATGACAGAAACTGAGGTCAATTTTGTAAGCGGGTCGCAGAGCATTAAATCACTCTTCAGGTTCGTTAAAATAAATGACGAATTCCTGCTGGCAGAGGTAGAGTAATTCCGTTTTTAGAAAGGGAAATTATTTTTCCCTTTCAACTTCAACTGTTTACAATTTTTTATTAAATTCCATACATAATATTGCGGAAATAATATGACTGACGAGTTAAAAATTGTTCAGGCCGGCGTTAACGATGTGCCGGTAATTCTAGAATTCATTAAGAAAATTGCCGAGTATGAAAAACTCTCAAGCGAAGTAACTGCTACCGAAGATATTCTTAAAAACAGCCTTTTCGGCGATAAAAAGTACGCCGAAGTTCTGCTTGCTTACTATAATAATCAGGTTATTGGATATGCTGTTTATTTTTATAATTTTTCCACTTTCACCGGTAAACAGGGCTTATACCTTGAAGACCTTTTTGTCCTCCCCGAAATGAGAAGCAAAGGATTCGGCAAAATGCTCTTTAAATACCTTATTCAGCTTGCAAAGGATAAGGGATGCGGAAGGTTCGAATGGTGCGTGCTTAACTGGAATACGCCGGCAATAGATTTTTACAAGACTTTCGGCGCCGTTTCTATGGATGAATGGCGCGTATTCAGATTAGACAAACAGGCATTGGATAAATTATAATTATGTCGGAATTATTTGAAACTGTAAGGCGCTGGATTGCACGCTATCCGGTTGTTTACGACAACCTGAAATACGTCGGCGTGCTGCTGCTGGCTTATATTTCATATCTTATTGTGCACAAAGTAATTTTAAAAACACTTCAGAAACTTACTTCGCGCACTAAAACTTTAGTTGACGATATAATTCTAAACGACAAAGTAATCCGCAATCTTTCATATATAGTTCCCCTTTATATACTGCATAGTTTTGCTCATCTGGGCGAATCGTTTCAGAACTTCATCCAGCTTTTTACAAGCTCGCTAATAGTATTATGCATAATTTTATCGCTGGGCAACATAATTTCGTCGTTGACCGATTATTACAGCAAGGATGAAAAGTTTGCCCGCCAGCCTGTTAAAGGGTACGGCCAGATAGTAAAAATAATCTTGTATATATATGGTGTGCTTTTTATTGCCGGCATATTTACAGGTGAAAAACCGTGGGTAATTCTTACCGGGCTCGGCGCAATTTCGGCAATTATTCTACTTATTTTCAAGGATACCATTCTTGCAGTCGTTGCAAGCATTCAAATCTCTTCTTACGAATTATTTAAATTGGGGGACTGGGTAGAGATGCCCGCTTTCGGTGCCGACGGCATTGTAGTAGATATTGCCCTACACATAATAAAAGTACAGAACTGGGATAAAACCTATACCCTTGTGCCTACATATAAACTGATGGATTCTTCTTTTAAGAACTGGCGGGGGATGGAAGAAGCCGGCCTGCGCCGTATTAAACGCTCGGTTAATATAGATATGAATTCAATTTCTTTCCTTAGCGAGGATATGGAAAAGAGGCTTGCGGCTTCAGAATTTCTGCCTAAAGAAATTAAAGACCTTGTAAAAGGACAAGGGGGTAAAAATTCGGTTACAAATCTGCGCGTCTTTTTAGAATACATGAAAATTTATTTGAGCAAGATTGATGATTTAAGCAAAGACCAGACACTCACATTCAGGCCTGTCCAGTCTACTCCCGAAGGGCTTCCTCTTGAATTGTACGCTTTCAGCAGAAAAACCAATTTTATGGATTATGAAAAAATTCAAATAGATATTTTCGACCATGTATTTGCCGTGCTTCCATTATTCGGGTTAAGTGTTTTCCAAAAAGCCGGGGGAGTAGATTTTAAACATGCGATTAATTAATAACCATTTAAGAATAGTTTTCTTTGTTGTTTTTATATTGATTATGCCTTTTAGCAGGGGCATATTTGCCCAGCAGCCATCTTATGCATTTGGCGTCAATGCGGGACTTTCAAGTTTTCAATCCCTCTCAAATTCGCTTACCGGAATAGAATTAAGCGTTTATTACGAATTCCCCGCCTGGTTTAGTAAGGCATTCAATTTCCAGGCTTCACTATTCTATTTGAGGGAAACCGAATTTTTCCTCCCCCAAAGCGGCAACGGGCAGTATTATCCTTATTTCTACGGGGCTACTTTCTCCGGCATTATGAGGCAGAAACTTTCAGGCAGTTTCTTTCTTGAAGAGCAGGCCGGACTGCTTTATATGAAAAATTATTTCTTCTCTAATTATACCCAGTCCAATCACGGTGTTAATCTGGGTATTGCCGGGGGACTTGATTTAAGGGGGAATTCTTTATCGGGCTTCCTTTTAAGTATCGGCTACAAAGGGGGGCTCACATTTAACGGCGATACACCAAGCTTTAATTCATTTTTTGTACAGGCCCACTATATATTATAATTCTTTAGAAGCTTCCTTATAAAATCCGAGGATTTTAAAGAATTTTGTATTCCTTTCTACCTGTTTCATTATCTTTTTCAATGCAGGCACATTAAATTCGGATACAAAATCGAGATAGAACATTTCGTGCCAAGGGTTTCCGGCGGCAGGCCTCGATTCCAGCTTAGTAATATTTATACCCTGTTTTGAGAATATAGTTAATACTTTGTTAAGCGCCCCCGGTTTATGCTCGGTAGTAAATATCAGCGAAGATTTAAATGGAGGGAGGCAATTTTCATCGGGTGCGCCCCCGCTAAGTATAAGGAAACGGGTGTA